>DBVO01000009.1:5564-5702 GCA_002308215.1 Christensenella sp. UBA1262 | reverse complement strand
ATTAATATTGTTGCATATTTTTAGAAAATTAATGTATAAATATTATAAAATTGAATTTTTGAAAATTTGTTAAAACTTTTTCTTTTTAATCTATTGACAAATGAAAAACGAGGGGTATAATTTGCATTATTATTTGTG
>DBVO01000009.1:0-5549 GCA_002308215.1 Christensenella sp. UBA1262 | reverse complement strand
TTCGCTTTTGGAGGCGGTTATGATAATAACAAAACTTTACGGCAGTATGGTCTTTGATGACAAAACCATGCAAGAATGGTTGCCAAAGGAAATCTATCGTGAGATGAAGCGTTGTATCGCAAATGATCTCCCTCTAGACCTTGACACCGCGAACGTTATTGCAAATGCCATGAAAGAATGGGCGGTTGACAAAGGTGTAACGCATTTTACACACTGGTTCCAACCTCTTACAGGAATCACGGCGGAAAAACACGACTCTTTCATTACCCCTGCAAAAGGCGGTGGCGTGTTAATGGAATTTAACGGCAAAGAGCTTATTAAAGGCGAACCTGATGCTAGTTCATTCCCAAGTGGCGGCTTACGCGCAACATTTGAAGCAAGAGGATACACTGCATGGGATCCTACATCTCCTGCATTTATTAAGGATGGTATTTTATGTATTCCTACAGCTTTTTGTTCTTATAATGGTGAATCCCTGGACAAAAAGACTCCTCTTCTCCGTTCAATGGAGGTATTAAACAAAGAAGGTCTTAGACTCCTTAAGCTTTTTGGCAGAAAAACAGAGCGTTTGAGCGCTGTTGTTGGCCCAGAACAAGAGTATTTTCTTGTAGACACTTCCGCATTCGAAAAGCGCAAAGACTTATTCTTCACCGGCAGAACCTTATTTGGCGCGCGCCCTACAAAAGGACAAGAGCTAAATGACCACTACTTTGGTGCAATCAAGCCTAGAGTAGTTGCCTACATGAAAGAATTAGACGAAGAATTATGGAAGTTGGGCATTCTTGCAAAAACAAAGCACAACGAAGTTGCTCCAGCACAACATGAGCTTGCCCCTATTTACACGACGGCTAATGTTGCTGTAGATCAAAACCAACTTACAATGGAAACGATGAAAAAGGTTGCCGCAAAACATGGTATGACATGCCTCTTGCATGAAAAACCTTTCGAATATTTGAATGGTAGCGGCAAACACAACAACTGGTCTCTCCAAACCAACTTTGGCCATAATTTATTTAACCCTGGCAAGAGCCCAGAGGACAACGCTCAATTCTTGCTTATGCTTGCTGCAGTTATAGCAGCTGTTGATACACATCAAGATTTACTTCGTATTTCTGTTGCTAGTGCATCTAACGACCATCGTCTAGGAGCTAATGAAGCACCACCAGCAATTATAAGTATGTATTTAGGCGAAGAGCTTACTGGTATTCTCCAAGCAATCGCGGACGGCAGAACATACTCTAAGCGAGCAAAATGTGATGTGCAGATCGGCGTTCATGTCTTGCCAACATTCGCAATGGATTCAGCAGACCGTAACCGTACGTCTCCATTTGCATTTACAGGCAACAAATTCGAGTTCCGTATGCCAGGCGCATCCCAAACAATTGCTGATGTAAATGTTGTCCTTAATACAATTATGGCCGAACAGTTCAGATTATTTGCAGATGAACTAGAAAAAGCAGAAGATTTTAACGAAGGAATAGCAAAAATCATTAAACGCGTCATGAATGAACATGGACGTATACTATTTAATGGCAACAACTATTCAAAAGATTGGGAAAACGAGGCAAATCGTCGTGGACTTCTTAATTTGAGAACTACAATTGATGCACTTGAACATCTTTGCGACGATAAGAATGTTAAATTCTTCAAAGACATGGGCGTTTTCACTGAAGTTGAACTTCGTTCACGCCAAGAAACAAGCGTTGAAAAATACTGCAAAGAAGTTAGTCTTGAGGCAACAACTATGCTTGATATAGCACAGAAAGATATCGTCCCTGCGGCACTGATTTACAAAAAAGATATCTCAACTTCTGCACTTAATGCATTGCAAGCTGGCATACCTGCGGAAGTTGAAGTAGCACTTGCCACAAGGATAGAGGCACTTATCAAAACAGCAAATCAAGCAATTGATAATTTGAGAACTGAGCTAGAAGCAGCTCATAAATTTGGTCTCGGATTTGAGGGCGGCAAGCATTATGTAAACAAGGTAATCCCAGCCATGGATAGCCTTCGTGCGATATGTGACGAACTAGAATTTAATGTTGCAAAATCATATTGGCCAATGCCAAATTATTCCGACGTTTTGTTCTCAGTTCACTAATCACAATTACTTCGTGTATTAACAAAAAGAGGGTTTAACCCTCTTTTTTTGCTTATATAAACATCTTGTTTTGCGTTTAAAATCTAAAGACGCAATATCTGTTTAAGCAACAAAAAAAGCACTCGCTGAGTGCTTCTTTGTTTTGTTTGCTTTAAATTATTCTTCGCTGATTGCGCCTACTGGGCAACCATCTTCACATGCACCACAATCAATGCATTGATCTGGGTCAACTACATATTGGCCGTCGCCTTCTGCGATAGCACCGACTGGACATGTATCTGCACATGCGCCACATTGAATGCAAGCATCACTTATTTTTCTTGGCATAGTTGTATCTCCTTTTTATTTTGTTGTATTTATTTTATCACAAGGTTTTAAGATAGTAAAGAGTTTTTTAATTTTGAGTCTCATTTCGGAAACAATTGAAAATAACATTTTGAAATCCTTATTCTTCTAACAATATATTGGTGTCGTTCACGTTTCAAAATTAATCCACTCTTATAAGTGCACTTTGAGCAATCGTTTCCATAAATTGTTTTAAAAGGACAGTGAGCAAACGTCATCAAAGGAATTTCATTAGCTGTTTCAATACGCGGAAGCACTGCCATTTTTTCTTGATCATATTCTATTGACGAACAATATGATTCTGCTCCTAGTTTTTTGGCAATTTCTACTGCATAGCAATTCGCTATATTGTGTCCGGCCCCTGCAATTACATTATATCCAAGGCCAACAAAATACAAGCCATATAGATTTTCACTTACAATAGTTCTTATCCCATTCTTAGAAAGAGATTCTTCAATAACCTTTATATCTTCTGAATTTGCTATAATCGGAAGCTGCAAGACAACATCTTTCCCTTCCAAATCTAAAAGTTTTAAAGATCTTTCAATTGCGCTGGCACTATAGTCATTTGGCGAAAGTAAGACTTTCTCGCCTTTTCTAATTATTCCACTACTTTTTTCTGTTTCAACTTTCTGATACTGCTCTGCCAACTTTGAGTCAAAAATTTTACCACAAACAATATTATTAAGCGCTTCCTCAGAATTTTTGACTGGAATTGCTTTTATTTCGCTTTCATAGAAATAAATAATTTTATCTTTTAATCCAGATAGCGCATTTCTCCTTATTCCATTAACAACTGACTTAGGCAAAAATACCCCGTCCGTATCAACTTCTATGTGCTCTATTTTAAATCCACTATCTGCAGCCTTAGAGCATTGATTAATTATTTCTTCTGCGCCTGTATTTACATTTGTTGCTTTTTCTAATACATTTTCAGAAGAAACCGAACATTCGACGAACGCATCCTCTATTTTTGTTGAAACTTTTATCTCTAATGGTTTATTTACGAGCGCTCTTACAGACATATTAATAGAAATCAATCGTTTTGCCTCAAGCGCATCTTTTTCAGCATTGCTATCAAGTGTTAGATTTACCGTGTTCCCTGCCTTTACCAAAGTCTTTGTTATAAAAGCATATTGGTTCTTGCCCACTTGTTTTGGATTTCCAACACCGAGACTTGCTTTTTCTACATCTTTATCAAAAAATTTAAGCCCATCGCCATTGGAAAGCTGATGTTCAGTCTCGATAATTACTTCATATAGCCCATCTTTAAAAGGAGAGACCTTTTTAACGACGCCAATCTTTCTCCCAATATGGCCATTGAAGCGCTTTTCTACGACAAATGGTGTCCCGGCATCTAAATACGCGCGATCCAAATACTCTCCGCGGCTAAATGCTGTTTTCAAAGAATCAGCATCATCTTGGTTAAGTTTGCCACTTCTGCCATTAATAATGTCGTCTAACACATGGCGATACACGGATACTGCTTCAGCAACAAACCCTTCTCTTCTTAAGCGCCCTTCTATTTTGAAAGATGTAACACCTGCATCAACAAGTTCCTTAAGATTATTGGCGAGACTTAAGTCGCGAGCAGAAAGCAAATAACCTTCTCCAGCTTTTTCAAACTTATCGTCTTTTTCAAATCCTGCAATATAAGGCAGACGGCAAAGTTGTTTGCATAAACCTCTGTTCCCACTTGCTCCTTGCTCTTTGGAGCTCATATAACAATTGCCAGAAAATGCTATGCAAAGCGCGCCTTGTACAAAATATTCAATCTCCAAATTGGTATTATTCTTAATTTCTATGATATCTTTCAATTTGGTTTCACGAGACAAAACAACACGGCTAAAACCAATCTTTTCGGCAACTTTTGCACCGTATAAATTGTGTACACCTATCTGTGTGCTAGCATGAAGAACAATACCAGGAAACGCTTTTTTGAGGGCATATGCAACACCTAGATCTTGAACAAGATATGCATCAACTTTTGCACAAACACATGCATTAACTATATCAAATAGAGGTTTAAACTCTTTGTTTTGAATAATTGTATTAATGGTTACATATACTTTAACGCCATAAAAATGTGCTTTGCGAACGACATCTGCGATGTTCTCTATAGTAAAGTTTTCTGCCTTCATTCTAGCATTAAAATCACCTAGTCCAAGGTATACGGCATCCGCACCCGAATTTATGGCTGCTTCAAAACTTCTTATATCTCCTGCTGGCGCTAATAATTCTAGTTTCATTTTCTAAATACACTTACCCAAAAATCTGCTGTGAGTTTTATTTTGTTACGTTTACTTAATTCTTCTATTTTTTCTATTGGAGCGCGATACGCATATGGCGTCATTTTAATCAGCGATGCTATATCATCCGCTCCAACTATTTCAAAACTATATGTTACTTGTTTGTCATATAACTTAGCAAACAATTCTGTTTCGAGTTTGTTGTTAACCTCACGAACATTATCGTAAAGAGCCTTGCGAAGTTCTATTAAGTGATTCTCGCTTGGTGAAGCCACAACAAGAATTCCACCTTTTTTAAGCACGCGGGCATATTCTTCAAACGCATAGGGAGAAAATACACAAGTTATAGCATCTATACTCTCTTCTTTTATAGGGAGGTTAAATACACTCGCTACAGCACATTCCGCATCAGGATTTCGTTTTGCCGCATATTTTACAGCGTGTTTTGATATATCGATGCCGATCCTTTTTGCTGCACCGCTGATATTAGATAGATAAAACCCTGTCCCAACGCCGGCATCAAGCAATGTGTATCCTCCTTTGCACTCGCGAGAAAGTACACTGTCTATTTCTTTTGCCAATGGAAGATAGTAATTCTTTTCTAAAAAGCTCTTGCGTGCAGCTACCATCTCTTTGTTATCACCAGGGTCAAGAGAGTTCTTTTCATTGGCGGTCAAAAGATTAAGGTACTTTTCTTTAGAATAATCAAAAACATGCCCGTTTTCGCAAACGGCACTTTTATCTGATTTTTTTAACTCTTTCCTGCAAATAGGACATACAAATGCTGTCATATGCTCATTATATCACGCTATTGACAAAAATCTACTCCCCATTTATAATTATATTAATTTATT
>DBVO01000043.1:3209-3349 GCA_002308215.1 Christensenella sp. UBA1262 | reverse complement strand
CTTTCTATTATTGTCCACAAAGATAATGCTTATGCAAGGGGCAGAGGAATCGCAGAAAAACTTAAAGAAGCTATTCCTCGTCAACTTTTTGAAATCCCAATTCAAGCTACTATCGGTGGCAAGATTATTGCTCGTGAAAC
>DBVO01000043.1:0-3125 GCA_002308215.1 Christensenella sp. UBA1262 | reverse complement strand
AAAAAGAAGGTAAAAAACGTATGCGTAAAGTTGGCAATGTCGAAGTGCCAAGTGAAGCATTTATTTCAATACTTAAAGTTGATCCAACCAAAAACTAATTTTATGGAACTTTATCTACACATTCCGTTTTGTAAAAAGAAATGTTTATACTGTGATTTTAACTCTTATGCGAATTGTAGCAACGAGTTAATTTCCGGCTATCTAACCGCATTAAATCGCGAAATTAAACTGGCTGGAGATAAGTTTCAAAACACTGAATTAACATCGATTTTTATTGGTGGTGGTACACCAAGTTTATTAGAAAAATCCGACTTAGAAAGTGTTGTAAAGACAGTTAAAAATTGCTTTGGTTTGACACAAAATTATGAGTTTACAATAGAAGCGAATCCTGAGAGCTTAAGTGGAGATAAATTAGCCTTTTATCGTTCACTTGGTATAAATCGTTTAAGCATTGGAATTCAGAGTTTATTTGATGATAATTTGAAAGCTATTGGTAGAATTCATGATGCTGATACTGCGCTAAATAAATTAAAACTTGCCCGAAAGTATTTTGACAACCTTTCTTGTGATTTAATGATTGGACTTCCTTATGATACAAAACTCCGTGTAAAAGATGAAGTTTACATGCTGTCATCCCTTGTTGATCATATGTCAGTTTATCAGTTGATACTAGAGGAGAATACTCCACTGGAAGCAAAAGTCCGTGAAGGATTAGTAGCTCTTCCAAATGATGATAATACTATTGAATTATTCAATGCTGCACTTCAAGTTTTAAGAGAAGTAGGTTTTGATAGATACGAAGTATCTAATTTTTCAAGAAACGGGAAATTTTGTAGACATAATTTTGGATATTGGATGAGAGATGAATACATTGGAATTGGCGCTGGCGCTGCATCTTTTATAACTAGAGATAATCCATATGGTGGGCAAGTTAGATTGTCTTCATTTAATAGCATAGAAAACTACATTGAAAGCGTTATGAGCTCTGACGATTATTATTTTATTGAACGAGAGAGTGCTCAAGATCTTGAAGAGAGTGAAATAATTGATGAGGAAATAATGCTTGGTCTTCGTACCAGTTACGGAGTGAAGAAATCGCTTATTGGTGAAGAAGTGATCAAAAAGTATGCCAAGTACTTCATTTCAGAAGATGACAGAGTGCATTTGACCGATGAAGGCATGGCCATAATGAATACAATTTTAGTGGATGCTATGTCGTTCAACTACTAATTGTTTAAAAATTTAATTATTGTTTACAATAATGATTGTTTTTTTCAAAAATGTTTGATACAATTTATTCATACCAATTGGGAGGCTACAAATGACACCTGATTTTTCAGTTTTTGAAAACACACAGAGTGCACCAGTTGCTCTTATAGCAACTCCTGGCGCAGAAGAGCTCACAGAACTCATTGACAAAAGACTTATCAAACTCTTTAAAGAATCCAATCTTGGCAAAAAATTACAAAAAGACACATTCATTTTGAATGCTGCATGCCCAAGATTTACAAACGGCGATGCAAAGGGCATTATCTACGAAACAGTTAGAGGTAAAGATCTCTATATTGTGTGCGACCCAGGTAACCATGGTGTTAAGTACACACTTATGGGTGAACAAATTCCTCTTACTCCAGATGAGCACTTCGCAAACTTGAAGAGAATTATCTGCTCATGTACAGGTAAGCCATATCGTATTACAGTTATCATGCCAATGCTTTATGGTGGTCGTCAACATAGAAGAAATGCAAGAGAATCACTTGATTGCGCTATGATGCTTCAAGAATTGCAAGCAATGGGTGTAAGTGACGTAGTCACTTTCGATGCGCATGATCCACGTGTTCAAAACGCTGTTCCACTTATGGGATTTGATAACTACTTTGCTCACTATCAAATTTTGAAAGCTTTAGTTAAGAAATTCCCAGGTATCAGCCTTGATAAGAATAACCTTATGGTTATTTCACCAGATGAAGGTGCTATGAATAGAAACGTTTTCTATGCATCCGTTCTTGGATTAGATCTCGGTATGTTCTATAAACGTCGTGATTATTCAACAATTGTCAATGGTAGAAACCCAATTGTTGCACATGAATATATTGGTAGCCCAGTTATGGGTATGGATGTATTTGTCGCTGATGATATGATTGCTACAGGCGACTCAATATTAAAACTCGCAAGAGAAATTAAAGAGAAGGGCGCACAACGTGTGTTCTTAGCAGCAACATTCTCACTCTTCACAGAAGGTGTTGAAAAATTCAACAAAGCATATGAAGATGGTGTATTTGATGCAGTTATTTCTACAAACCTTACATACCGCATTCCTGAACTCAAAGAATGTGATTGGTTTGTTGAGGCTGACCTTTCAAAATATATCTCATATATTATTGCAGCTGCTAACTTTAATGAGTCTCTCTCAAATCTTCTCGACCCATCTCAAAAAATTAAAGAATTGGTCGACGGTTTAAAGAAATAATCGGTTAGATTGCCGAAAATAAAGTTTTAGTCATTTTGACAAGGAGGAACAAAAGTGAAAATTACTTGGCTCGGACATTCATCCTTTTTGCTTGAAGAAAGCACGGGCACGAGAATAGTCACAGACCCATACGATTCATACGTCGGCTATGAAATGCCTGATATTGAGGCTGATATAGTCACTGTTTCGCACGCACACAAGGATCACTCACATGTTCAAGCAATAGGTGGTGATCCTACAGTGCTTAATCGCGTTGGTGCATACGAGATCGGTGGTGTGCATATGCTTGCACAACGCGCTTATCANNGATGACAAAAAAGGCGCAGCAAGAGGAGAGATACTTATTTTCAAATATCGCATGGACGGTGTCGATATCTGTCACATGGGTGATATTGGAGAAGAATGCAATGGAATTATAGTTGAAAGCTTAATGCCAGTTAACATTTTGCTTATTCCTGTCGGTGGNNTTGATGCTGAGCAAGCAAAAGAATATGTTGATCACATTATGCCTGATGTAGTAATTCCAATGCATTACAAGACAAGAGACTGTGAGTTTGATCTTGATAAAGTCAACGAGTTTTTGAATCTCTTTGACGATGATCAGATTGTTTATGTTGAATCTGATACTGTTGAGTTTGACAGAGCAGATTTTGAC
>DBVO01000045.1 GCA_002308215.1 Christensenella sp. UBA1262 | reverse complement strand
GTCAACACCAATAACCTTGCCGTTTGCTGTTTCATTAGCTGCTGCGATAACAGAGTTAACCATTGAACCACCGCATGAGAAGACAACTTCTGTGCCGCCTGAATACCAACCTGCGATTTGAGCTTGGAGTTCATTGGATGCGTTGAATGTGTCACCATACTTGAAGCTGACTTTGATTTCCATGCCAGCTGCATTACCTGCTGCTGCGATTGCACCTTGGACGAAACCATAAGCAAATCTGTTGCAAGCTGGGTTTGAACCGCCGCCACCGAATGTGCCACCGAGTTTCTTGTAACCATCTTTAACTGCTGCATAACCTGCAAGGAAGCCAGATTCTTGCTCTTTGTAAACGATTGCTGTTACGTTGTTAAGGCCCATTGCCCAACCATCAACGAAGATGAACTTAACTTCTGGGCTTTCTTTTGCAACTGTTTCCATAGCTGTTGCTTGTAAGAAACCTGGAGCGACAATAACTTTTGCACCGTTTTGGATTGCAAGACGCATTGCTGCGACACGGTCATTATCTGTTGCATCTGCACCGTTTGCTGGTTGATAGTACTTGTAGGTCTTGCCGTTTGCTTCAGCATAAGCTTTTGCACCTTCATAAGTACCTTGGTTGAAGCCACCATCCATAAGTTGACCAACGTCTGTAACAACTGCAATTTCATAAGTCGTTGCTTTCTTGTTGCAAGCAGCAAGAACACCGAGGCATGATGCGATCAAGACGAGACACAACACTGCGACTAAAACTTTCTTCATAATTTTGATTCTCCTTTTTAAAATAATTTTTAAGGTAAAATTTTATATACGCACAAAACATTTCTGCTCTGTGGAATATTTTAAAAAATATGGAAAAATATCTTCCCTAACCCTACCTCTTAAATTATAAATTTACCGGTGTTCAATGTCAATACTCGTTTTGCAAAAAAGCACAACTATTTTCGAGTTTTTATACACTTGTATTTTTGCATTTTTTAATAATAGCAAAATAACTATACAGCAGTATTATTCTGCTTTGCTCTGCTAAATCAAAAACCAATTATTTTTATGTTTTTTTCTTGACAATAACAAACTACAATTGTAAAATAAAAATACCCTATGGGGGTATATTATTGGAGATTATTATGGAAGAAGAAAAATGCTGTTGCTGTTCTAATAAAACAACAGAACGCTCACAAGAAGAATACACAAGACTTATAAATAGGCTCAGTAGAATCGAAGGACAAATCAGAGGTCTTAAAAAGATGCTTGAGCAAAATGCATATTGTGCAGACATATTAACTCAATCCTCTGCTGCTGCATCTGCCCTAAATTCTTTTAACAAAGATCTATTGTCTAGCCATATTCATCATTGTGTTGTTCGCGATATACGCGAAGGCAAAGATGATGTTGTAGATGAACTCATGGATGTTGTCCAAAAGTTGATGAAATAATATGAGAAAATTTGATGTTACAGGCATGAGTTGTGCAGCATGTAGCGCACGTGTTGAAAAGGCGGTCTCAAAGGTTGAGGGCGTCACTTCTTGCGTTGTAAGCTTGCTCACCAACTCTATGAGTGTGGAAGGAACAGCTTCAGATGAAGCCATCATTAAGGCCGTAGAAGACGCTGGATACGGAGCAAGCGTGCAATCTTCTTCCCCACATAAAAACAACTTAACCGATTCAAAAGACGCACTTAAAGACACAGAAACGCCAAAACTACTTAGAAGGTTTATAGTTTCTTGCGTCTTTTTACTTGTCCTTATGTATTTCAGTATGGGGCACATGATGGGACATTTCCCTGTTGGGCTTCTTGAACACAACCACACCGCCCTTGGCCTTTTACAAATGCTATTAACAATAGCAATTATTGTTATAAACAATAAGTTCTTTACAAGTGGATTCAAAGCTGTAATACACAAAGCACCTAATATGGATACATTAGTATCTCTTGGTGCTGGAGTTGCTTTTATATATAGTGTTGTATCCTTATTTAGATTAAGTTTTGCAGAATTAAATGGGAATGCTGAGCTTTCTATGAATCTCATGAATGAGCTCTATTTTGAATCTACAGGCATGATACTCACTCTAATTACTCTTGGCAAAACTCTTGAATCTTATTCAAAAGGAAAAACAACAAACGCTTTAAAAGGTCTTATGAACCTAGCTCCAAAAACAGCCACTATTATTCTTGATGGCAACGAAGTTGAAGTAAGAATTGAAGAAGTTAAAAAAGGAGATATATTTATTGTTCGTCCAGGAGAAAGCATCCCTGTAGATGGAATAGTAATTGAAGGAGCAAGTGCTGTAAATGAGGCATCCTTAACTGGAGAAAGTATACCTGTAGACAAAGAGATTGGATCTTCAGTATCTGCTGGCACAATGAACACTTCTGGCTTTATTAAATGCGAAGCAACAAGAGTTGGAGAAGATACTACCCTTTCTCAAATTATTAAAATGGTAAGTGACGCCGCTGCTACAAAAGCTCCAATTGCTAAGATTGCAGACAAGGTATCTGGAATATTTGTACCATCTATACTAATAATTGCTCTTTTCACCTTTATAATTTGGATGGCTGTTGGAAGTGCTGTTGGCTACGCGTTAGCACGTGCTATAGCTGTTCTTGTAATTAGTTGCCCATGTGCACTTGGCCTTGCTACACCTGTTGCAATTATGGTTGGCAATGGCGTTGGCGCAAAAGCTGGCATCTTATTTAAAAACGCTGCTTCTATAGAAGAAACTGGTAGAACTGAAATAGTAGTGTTAGATAAAACTGGCACAGTAACATCAGGCACACCTGTAGTTACAGATATTATTCCTTTTGGAATAGATGAATCAAGACTTATTTCGTTTGCGTACTCTATTGAGAGTAAAAGCGAACATCCTCTTGCAAAAGCGGTTTGTGACTATGCAAAAAATAAAAATTCAGAGCTGTTTGAAGTCTTAGACTTCAATACAATTACTGGAAGTGGCCTTTATGCAAAAGTTAATGGCCAAGAATTAATTGGCGGAAATCTTAACTTTGTATCACAATCGACATCTACACTCAGCAACACACAAGAACTTGCTAACGAACTTGCACTGCAAGGTAAAACACCTATATTCTTTGCATTAAACGGAAAATTAATAGGTATCATAGCAATTGCGGATGCAATAAAAGAAGATGCAAAACAAGCTGTATCTGAACTTAAAAATATGGGTATACGCGTTGTAATGCTCACAGGGGACAATGAATTAACAGCAAACGCCATAGGCAAACAAGCAGATATAGATGAAGTAATTGCTGGTGTCCTTCCAAATGGCAAAGCAGAAGTAGTTGAATCCCTCAAAAAACAAGGCAAAGTCGTTATGGTTGGCGATGGTATTAATGATGCCCCTGCCCTTACATCGGCAAATGTTGGTATCGCAATAGGAGCAGGTACAGACATTGCAATGGATGCTGCAAGCGTAGTGCTTGTAAAAAACAATCTCACAAATGTTCCAGCAGCAATTCGTTTGGGCCGTGCTACACTGCGTGTAATACATCAAAATCTATTTTGGGCATTTATCTATAATGCTTTACTCATTCCTTTTGCAGCCGGCGCTTTTGCGGCTCTCATGGGCTGGGCAATGGATCCTATGTATGGAGCAGCTGCAATGAGTTTATCATCTTTCTGTGTAGTAATGAATGCGCTTAGATTGAACCTTAAAGATGTGCACAATTCAAAGCACGATAAACCAAGAAAAAATAAATCTAAAACTCAGCAAAATGCAGCATCTAATGCATGCAAATGTGAGGATGAATGTTTAATTAATGATGAAATAAAAGAGCCGGCATTGGCGAAGGAGAATGAATATATGGAAAAAGTAATGCTCGTTGAAGGTATGATGTGTTCACACTGTGAAGCAAGAGTACAAAAAGCACTAGAAAAACTTGATGGCGTTTTATCTGCAAAAGCAGATCATGCATCTGGCAAAGTCATCGTAAACCTTTCTAGCGATGTTGCAAATGAAGTTTTGAAACAAGCAGTTG
>DBVO01000031.1 GCA_002308215.1 Christensenella sp. UBA1262 | reverse complement strand
TTTGTTTGAGCTTTCTTTTTTGGATCAGTTGCCATAAAACGACCTTTAATAATTTATTTTTGTTATATAAACTTATGGTTTGCGAAGTTTGCCATTAATTCCTTTAATCAAAAAACACTTTCCAACAACGGTATTAAGTGATACCTGCCCATAGGCTCTACAATCTGATGAATGGTTGCGATTATCTCCCATGCAAAAGATATTGCCATCTTCAATTATAACATCAAGGCCATCGAATTCATGGCCCATAGCTTCATTAATATAAGGNNTCATCAAGCTCTGTGCCATTGAGCCAAACTTTTCCATCAATGATTTGGAGATGGTCACCTGCAACAGCAATAACTCGTTTAACTAATGCTTTGTTTTGCATGCCGCTCCATTCAGGTCTAAAAACAACGATATCTCCGCGTTTTACTTTTGCAATCCTATTAAGATATAAAGTTTCCCCGTTTTGATTGTCATCATCAAGATATGCGCTGCCACCGCCATCAAGGGTAGGCCACATTGAGATTCCATCTACGGTAAAAGTTGTAATTACATATGCCTTAACTATAAGTGCAAGAGAAACTGCTAGAAGAACAACAATAAGCACGCAAATAATAGCCACAATAATTTGGCGTTTGCGTGAAGGCCTTGGATCAAGTTCCTCGTCCATCATATTTATGTTGTCAATTTGTTGGAGTTCGTCTGACATATGATAATGTTTCGATTAAATTATATCCACAAGAAGTTATTGAATATTATGCCATTTGCATCTTTTACATAGAAGCATTTTGTATCAGAGAACTTTGGAAGAGTTCTGCCTTCATCGCTCTTGAAATCTGTGCTTTCGAGGAGAATCTTTTGCCAAAATTCTCCACCTTTTAGATGTGTTACAGCTTCGTACTTTTTGAAGCTTGGCATTGCTGTCATTACAATAGACAAATCTCGCTCTTCTTTAGAATATGCATCAAAGTGAAGAGCTGCTGTTCTTGTAAGGGCTTCAATTTCATGCGCACTACGATAAAGAGCGATATCGCCTTCGCTTGTAGTGATACCTTTTATTCCAAATGGACCTTCCGCTTGGGAGAGGGCATTTTCATCGACCACAACGCTCTCAGTTTTTGGCATAAAGTTTCCGAGCCCCATACTCCCGTCATAAATGATACGAGCAGAATAAACATCTAATGGGTTATCATCAGGACGGACCTCAAGTGTTTCAGGGACGACACCAATAACTGGAGTTGAAACTATGTTGCCACCGGCGAATTCGCAGGTCGCATAAGCTACTATTAATTCTTTATCGTTAATAACAGGAATATGTGCGGTGTATTCATGTGACCCTATTTTTTGTAAATCATCAATACGTTTCCAATATCTATTATATGGATGTGGCTCGCCATAGCATACAAATAAACTGCGAGACACAGGTGTCTTGATAGAATTGAATTTTACATATAATTCGCCATCGTTTGCGTCAAAGGAAATTGTAGGGGATATACAGCCTTTCCCTGTTAGAGCAAAATTTTCTCTTAGCCATACGAGCATAGCATTAAACTCACGAGATGTAATTTGCTCGTCACCGTTTGAAATAATGAGTTGTTTTGAATGTGATTTAATACCATTCATAATATCGCCTGCGCGGTCGATATCGTTATAAGCGGATTCAGCAAGTGCAATAAATAGCGTTGGGCATGTAACAAAACGCGAGTACGTTTCTGCACCTACACCTGTAGAGAATGCACGTTCTTCATCTGTAGTAGGAATGTTTGTTGAAGTGAATCTTGGTTTGCCATTTGCCCAAAGATATCCACTTCCGTTAATTGCCACAAGAGCACTAACGCGCTCGTCTGTACCAGCAACTTGCCAAGCAACTTGAGCTCCAACACTTACACCTAAAATACCTATATGTTCAGNNATCTACAAGTTTGTGCTCTACAAGTAAAGATATAGCTCTGCGAGCAATTAGCGACCATACATACCATGGGGTATGACGAGCATCGGACTCTATATGAATCATATGCTTTTTTGCTTCAGGAAAACTTGCGAAACTATATTCTGCAGGGAAAGTTGTATGAAGGTTTTCGTCTTCAAAAGTTCCTGCATAATCAAGTACGCACGCAACATAACCTTCAGATACGATCTTGCGAACGAAATCCTTATAGTTCATGTGTGAAGTAGTGGAGAGCATGAGAATTGCTGGTCTATCATCAGCCCAACGTTTGTCATAATAAACTTCGATAAAAGCACGAAGCTTTCCACTAGGTGTTGTGTCTGCAGTAAAGAACTGTTTTGCGCACACGAAATTATCGTCGGTCTCGCTTGCGACTATTGACGATTCCAAAGGTGCTTTAGATGGGTCAAATCCCTCCCAAACTTCAGTTGGGGTCATAAATTTCAATTCCATAATTAGCATTATATAGCAAAATGCATATTATGTAAAGACTAAAACTTATATTATATAAAATATACACGCGCTAAAATTCCACGCGCAAAAATGCATGCATTTTTGATAATGGACTTTTAAGGCTATTGTTATAAGAAGGAGGGTTATATAAACATGCTTGATCTAGCAAACAATTCTTTGTTTATCATGGTGTTTAAGATAAATAAATTAACATATTAAAATTGACGACTAACTAATAACAGACATAATCTGAATAATTGTTAAATAAAATGTTTATTATATCAAATTGATATGATAAACGTGCGATATTGTAATTTATGTTGAATGTGAGGCAAAATTAAAACAGAGATAAATCAACAAATTTGCGACTTTGTCTATTGCGTACATATTGACTATTATTATGCGAGTGATAGAATATATTTAGATAATTCATAAGAGGGAAATTATGGAAGACGATAAGATAATGATAGAGGAGAAGGATGCTCTTCAAGAAGAATCAAACACCGATCTCCCAGTCATCGCAGAAACTAGTGAAGAGCTAAAGAAAGAACAAGAGATTGTTGATGATGGCTTCAATGAAGAAGAGCGATTAGCAAGAGAAAAGAAGAACAAGCGTCAAGCGAGATTGCAGCCAATTAAGTATTTTTTATGCGCTGTCTCTGCAGGAGTTATTCAATTCGTTTCAGCGCTAATCCTTAAAGTTGTTCTTGATAGATATATTGATCCAGAAGTTGAAATTCATTTTATAACCAATTTGAAAGAGACAACGTTTATTGCTGACACAATTGGCCTTGGGCTTTCAGTTATTTGGAACTTTATTTTAAATAGAAAATTTACATTCAAAGATGCGGGGAATGTCCCATTGGCAATGGTGCTCTCATTTTTGTTCTATGTTCCATTCTACCCATTCCAGATTTGGTATATTGATGTAATTGAGAAAGCGATAATAAAATCAACGTCTGGCAGTTTAGAAGTTCTACCATTTATAGTGGCACAAGGAACATGTATGGCATACAACTTCGTACTGGAATTCTTGTGGCAAAAGTTTGTTGTTTTCAGACATAAGAAGACAGATTAAAAAGAATACAAAAAAAACACACCGCATCGCGGTGTGCTTTTAATTTTATTACGATTATTAATACAATCCTTGAGCAAGCATTGCATCTGCAACTTTCTTGAATCCAGCAAGGTTTGCACCAGCTACAAGATTATAATCAAGGCCATATGTATCAAGAGCATCACAGATTTGATGATGGATGCCAGCCATGATGAATTTAAGTTTTGCATCAACTTCTTCAGAAGACCATGAAATACGTCCGCTGTTTTGTGACATTTCAAGTCCTGATGTAGCAACACCGCCAGCGTTAACTGCTTTTGAAGGAGCAACAAGAACACCATGAGATTGGAGATATGCAATAGCTTCATTAGTTGTTGGCATGTTAGAAACTTCGTTCAAGATAGGAACTCCAAGTTTAACCATTGCTTCTGCATCTTCCAGCAAAATTTCATTTTGTCTTGCACATGGCATATAAACGTCTGCTTTTACATTGCCCCATGGCTTCTTGCCTGCGACAAATTTAACACCAAATTTATCTGCATAGTCTTGAACTCTATTGCGGTTAGATGCACGCATTTCAAGCATGTAATCTACTTTTTCACCACTTACGCCATCTGGATCATAGATGTATCCGTCTGGGCCAGAGAGTGTAATAACTTTACCGCCAAGTTCGCTGATTTTCTTTGATGCGCCCCAAGCAACATTACCGAATCCAGAGATAGCAAATGTTTTGCCTGCAAGTTGTTCGCCTTGATGTTTCAATACTTCTTCAAGGAAATAAGTTGCGCCAAAGCCAGTAGCTTCTGGACGAATAAGTGAACCACCATAGCTTAAGCCTTTACCAGTGAGAACACCATTTTCATAATCGCCAACTATCTTTTTGTATTGGCCGAAGAGATAACCGATTTCACGTCCACCAACACCCATGTCGCCGGCAGGAACGTCCATGTTAGGACCGATGTGGCGATAGAGTTCATTCATAAAGCTTTGGCAGAAACGCATAATTTCATCATCGCTCTTTCCAGTAGGATCGAAATCGCTTCCACCTTTGCCACCGCCCATTGGAAGGGAAGTGAGGGAGTTTTTGAACGTTTGTTCAAAAGCCAAGAACTTCATTGTGTCAAGGTTGACATCTTTTTGGAAACGAAGGCCTCCTTTGTATGGACCAATTGCGTTGTTGAATTGAATGCGGTAACCACGATTTACATGATAAACACCCTTGTCATCCATCCATGGTACACGGAAGATAATTTGTCTATCTGGTTCAACCATGCGTTCAAGGATAACGTTCTTTCTAAGTTTTGCCTCATTTTGTTCAACAGCAGGTGCCAAAGAAGTCAAGACTTCTTTTACAGTTTGCATAAACTGAGGTTGGCCCGGATTCTTGAGTTCGGTTTGCTCAATTACTTCTTGAATATAAGACATTATTTTGCCCCCTATTTCGCATATCTGCGAATGTTTTTGCTATTTTAATAATACAACTGTCTATTTTTAAAATCAAGATACAGACACAATACATATCGCAAAATATGTATGAATAATCGTTATTTTGTAAAAAATGTTTCAAAAATGCCAATATAGGCGAGAGCCATCTTATTCCTACGCAAGATGTTGTGACAGAAAAAAGTTTCAACTTACATATTGAAAACTTATTTTTAATATGTTATTATATATTAGAATATTATGAAAAGTGTTCCATTTTGGACGCTAAGTAAGGAGAATATTATGAGTCCTAAACAGTACAAAAAGGTCAAACTTTATAGGGCACTAAAGGTGTTGTTCTATTGTTGTGGCCTCCCGTTGTTCGTTCTCTGCGTGTTTTTCACAGCAGTTAAGTTCATCGGTCACGATCCATTCAATGGTGCTGCAATATTCACTGATGCTTCAGATATTATGGAGTCATATGAGCGCACTTTGGGCGGTTCGTCACTCTATGGTGTTTGGTGTGCATTTGGTATTTGGGGAATTATTGCAATTTTCCAAATCATTTTTGCAAAAACCATTAAGAATCGTAGAGCTCGTATGTTTGCAACAGTTGCAATTACGCTTGTGTTGATGCTCGGTGCATTACTTGTCATCGATACAGTATACGCAAGAAAAATTGATGGCTGGACAAACCCAATTAGCGGTGAACATACTAATGGTTTGCGAGATGAGGCGCCTGAAGGGGTAGTTGTAGAAGATTACCGAACGCAGCTCAGTTATTATCGAACGATTTCAACTGAAGCGCTCAAAAAAGACCTGACAAGAAATCTCATTGATAAAGTTGATCTTTTGAAGAGAGTTTATAACGTTGAAATGGAAGGTAAAGATAAGATTGGTTCTGCCGGTAACGTATCCAACGATCCAATAACTTATGCAACCATCATCTCGGATGATGGACAGATGGGTGTCGATATAAGCTTTAAAGACGGAGCACTTCAACTTGAAGAAGTTGGAAAGAGAGAAGTCGAACATAAAGCTTTGCTCGGTGGCTCAAAGGGTACTGTTGTAGATAACAATATTTTGAAAGGCGATGACAATCAATCACTTCCAAGCAAGAACTGGCATTGGGGTGTAAGCTCCGAAAAGGCTTACGATCCAATCAACACAGTTGTTCCTGATTTCTGGGACCCATTGAATCCTAGATACATGAGCAGAAATGGTGAAGTTTGCCAAGAAGCAAAACAAGTTATACGTCTTGCTCCAAATGCTAATAATCAGCTCGTAATCAATGGTATTACATTTAGTCATTATGTTCCTGTGGCAAGAACAGATCTTGCTGGACAAGAATATTATGTATGGTATGCAAAAGATTTGTATCCAGAAGAGTACGATTTTGAAAATCAAAGAGGCGTTGCCACAACAGGTGTTTATGGCAAGGCAATTTACAACAAAAACGGCAACATCGCAGATGGTTGGATTTTCAGCTTTGAAAATGTTCTTGAAATCCTCGAAGATTATTATGGAGCTCCAATCAACATCAACAAAGCAATCCAAGATAACAAGTTGTCAAGTTATGAAACACTCCGTGGTCAAATAGTTGCATTAGCTGCAGCAAGAAGACAAGAATACTATACAACTGGTGAAGCTTCTGCTTGGGAGAAAGCTCTTTATAAGCAAGAAGTTTATAACCAAAATAAATTCTCCTTTACTCATTATCGTCTTGATGCACTTCTCGCAGAAGTAGGCAACATGCTTGGTAGAAACTCACTCTTTGATTATTTGTTCTCACCAGATGCTGTCATTGGTTCACTTATTCAACCAATCCTTTCACCACTTCGTGATGGTGTTAAACTTACAGAATTTTTAAAAGGTCAATTCAGCATTGATGATGCTACATGTGATACAGTAGTTGGCGTTTTCAAGAAGATCGCTGGTGATGATACACTTACAGATGTTTATATCAAGTTGTTCTATCCAGCAGCAGATGAAGATGGTCACTTTACTCTTACAATTAATAAGAATGATGAAGCAGGCGATGCCATTATTGACATTGACTTCTCAAACGAACTTATTACATATAAAGAAGAGAATCCAGATTTCGCATTTGACCTTGATCACTTGAGTGCATTCCTTAATGATGTACTTAATAGATTTGTTGATCTTTCTAGCATGAAAGATACACTTAATACAGTACTTGGTCTTGCAGGTGGCCTTATCTCAGCGCTTGACACATCAAATGGTGTCGCGCTCAACCTTGATCTTCTTAGTTCAAAAGTCCATATTCAAATTCTCGACAAAGACTTCAAGTTCGCAATCGATATTGATGAAATCTTGTTGACATTACTTGATGGACTCTATTACTACGAATCATCTGCAATCCAACCAGTTTGGAATTTCTACATTGATCCAAGTGAAACAAAAGAAGCAATGCTCTATATTGAAGCACAATTTGCAGATTATGATAGAGCATATTTCACAGGCACGAAATATGGCTCACTTATTGGTTCAACGCTTATTGGTAAGACACTCGGTGCTAACATGGCAATGTCTGGTGGTATTTCATATGATGCAAAATATGGTCTTACAGACTATGTAAGCGTATTGCAATTGAAGTCAGACCTTAGTTACATGCCATCTTCATTCCCAATCTACGGCTTCCGTGACATGATTGCATTGTTCTCAGGAACAGTTGTTCTCTTTGTTTTCTTGAGCTACTATGCTGCAGATAAAGAATATCTCTATGCAACAGGTCAACTTGTTCCTAAAGAGAGAAAGAACAAAAAGAAGAAAGGCGAAGATGAACTCGAAGGCTCTGAAGGTGAACAAAAGCCAGAAGAGGCTCCAGAAAACAATGAACCAGCACCAGAACCAGTAGATGAAAAGCCAGCCGAACAACCATCTGAAGGAAAACCAGTTGATCAACCGGCTGAAGAACCTGCTCCAGAGGTTCCAGCAGAAGAACCAAAGAAGAAAGGTAAAAAAGACAAAAAATCCAAAAAGGCTAAAGGAGAACCTGCAGCTGAGGAGGGTGCCGACGTACCTGTTCAAGAAAATTCTGACAAGGAGGTGCGCTGATTATGAAGAAGTCTATGCCTAATAAACAAGATTATATTATGCAAGATGGCGAAGGTAATCAAGTTCCAGCATTCCCAGTAGATGAGAAAAAGACTAAAAATAACTTGACTACAACTTCAACTGGCTATACAGTGTTCGCAGTTATTCTTTATATTCTTACATTCTTGCCAATCGCAGGTGTAACACTTGTTCTTGCTTTCAAGACACGCGAACTCCTCCCATATTATAGCTTCTGGCCATTCTTTGGTACAATTATTGTTGGTGTACTTGCTCTTGTATTCTACTTGGCACTTCTTATCATTGCAAGAAGACATTCAAAGAAGAGCATCATGGCACAAACAATGCGCCTTGCAATTGTATATACAGTACTTACTACAGTATTCTCACTTCTCATCACTTATGTGTTCCCAGATGCTATTGCTGTTGCAACACAAAAGACAATTTATGGTGAAGACGTTCTCTATAACGGTGAGAAGATGGTCGAAACAAATGCTCAACTTGAGCGCGACTATATCATGTACAACTTGCTTAATGGTAACTTGGGCGCAGAATATAGCTTCCATGACTTGTCTGCACATACAAAGTCATCAACAGGTGCAATTCTTAAGTATACAAATGAAGAAATTGAAACCAGCGTTAGAGCTTATATCGGTAAAGATGGTAAGACAGACTCTGGCTATAAAGCAAGAAAGCAAGCCAACATTGACAACTTGAACAATATCATTGCGACACTTGAAAAGAACAACCCTCGCAAATATGAAATGTACAAGTTTGTTTATGAGCAATATGTACTCAACAATCCAGAGTTCGCATTCCTTATTGATGCAGATACAAAGGATGCAAGAGAAAGAAAAGCTCTCGCACTTTCAATTGTCGACTATGAGTATAACCATTCTCGTTATGAAGAATTGTTGAAGCGTGGTTTCACAAATGTAGCTTCTGACCCAGATCCAGAACTTAATGCTATTTTCAACCGCAACTATAACAGCTTCAACCACGATGGTTATCTCCCATTCGATGATGAGCACTTGCTTCTCGCTCAAGTTGATGGACGTATGACAATTCCTGTTGTTATACACTTAATCCTTGATAATATTTATCAATATACACAACCATCTTGGGACAATAGCGGAAACGTTATGTATGAAGAAGAAGGTAACTTCTTGTATACACTCTATGACCCAGATGCAAGAGATGAATATGTAGCAGCTGGTGGTACTTATGACCAAACAGATGCAGATGGCGTTAAGTTCGGTTATAATAAGGATGGCTGGAGAGTCTACGAAAGCGGTATGGTACATCGCCCAATTAAGTGGGTTGTCCTCGATATGCTTGGTGAAGGTATGTCACTCACAACTCTTGATGTAGCAAACATTGTTATCGCAGATGTTCTTCCTGTATCATCACTTTTCATCCCAGCAGTTACAGATACAGTTGGCGCACTTCTTAACGAAGATTTGCCAAAGGTAATTGAAGCAGCTGCAAATGGTGCAAGCCTCGGTATTGGCCTTAGACTTAATGACCAAGCTCAACTTGAGATTAACATCCTCTCAAATAACGTAAAATATGGTATGCTTGGCTACATGCAAGCAACATGGGTATCTCAAGACAACCTCCTTATGGCAGTCTACAACGTAGTTGCTGTAAGAAACTGGTTCGCACTATTTGGTGCAATCGGTGTTGTGCTTGTTATTGCAGCAGGTGTTCTTAGAGATTGCGGCAAGAAAATCCGTGAAAGAGGTGCAATTTCCGTTGATCGCCTTAACAGAATGAAAGCTGCTAAAGAGGATGGCGCAGAAGAAGCAGATTTAACTGCTCAAGACGCTCAAGAGCCAAATTCTGAAGAAAGCCCAGCTCTTGATCCTCAAGCATAACTAGCTTAAAACAAAAAAAATTGGAACGCCTTGTGCGTTCCTTTTTTTATTGTATTTATTATATAAATATCTATAATAAAATAATAGTATAA
>DBVO01000046.1 GCA_002308215.1 Christensenella sp. UBA1262 | reverse complement strand
TTAATTATTTTCTATATTAAATAAAATATGGTGTATTATTTGTGCTTATAGCACAAGATTTTCATTTTTGCATTTAAAAATGAGCGCTGCTGCGCTCACTTCGTTTATTGTTGTTCTTCTTCATCTGGCTTAATTTCATCGGCCCGTGGCTCTGCTTCAACCTCTTGTTCTTCTTTGTTTTCTTCCTCGACTTCTTTATAATCAGTCGCAAACGCATCTTCTAAAATAGCTTCTTCCTTTTTTCGATCCTCTTCCTTTACTTCGTTATAGAAGTTGACAATAACAGAAGTTACAAGAGCTACTACTACAATTCCGTACAACCCAAGTATGATTGAAAGAATTCGGCCTACCATAGAGACAGATGTTAAATCACCGAAACCAATTGTTGTAACTAACATGAAACAATACCATAATGCATCCCAATATGTTTCAATTGCTGGCTCAACCATCACTAGCACCATAGAAAATGCTACTACGAGAAGTATTAAACCAAAGAGAACCTCTCCTGCATAGGTCTTGCGAATAATCTTTTTAAGAACGGTATTATTGAAGTTGGAAAGAGCTATTGTGCATATATAGAACAAACATGTTATAGCAACAACGGTGCCTGGCATAAATCCAGACAACAAATAGTATTCTATGTTTTCTTCACCTATTGTCATAGCTGTTAATGCCAACAATGCAATTAATACCAAACCAGCTAAAATATTAAAGATAATATTTCGTGCATTATGCTTTCTTATTACGCTAATAATGCGTTTTATAATTGGGACAATGAAATATATTGTTCCTACTATTCCAAATAGCTGTATATATTGTGCAATGGAAAAAGATACAATTCCCGCTGCGATACAACCAACAGCATAAATAATATGTGAAAAATTCAGCTTGTCTTTTTCGTTAAACTGTTTATAGCCAAAGAATAACAATTCATATAACCCTAAAAAAATGAATGCTAAGCCAAGCATTATACCTGCATTTATTTCCCATGAAGCTTCTACTGATGCGATAAAGCCAATCATCAACATATCGCATAAAAGAGCAGCACAAAGAAGCAAGCTGCAAAATATTTTAAACAATGTATTTTTTTGTTTGTTATCAAGACGTTTCATGTTTGCTCTCCTACTTAGTTAGCATTTTAACAAGATTTGATAAAGAACCTACCATTTTTGTTGCTATGACCATTGCTTCGAGATATACAAAAATCAACACTATAATCGCTAGAATTGGAATGAACATTTCAATTCTTGTGTTTTTATGAGTACGCGTATATGAAAATAGGAGCATTATAGGTGCCGCTAAAACTAATGCGCTGCTGCCTCCTATACCAATCTTTAACATACCATCCGCCACGAACATGGTGGCTTNNCAGCCGCTTCGGCAGCTTCTGGAGAAGTATTAGCTCCAGCAACAGACAAAGCTAATGCTAAATAAATGACTGTGTCTAGAATACCAGCAACAATCATAATTAATGCCAAGAATCTTGAGAACTGCCATGAATTTGCTTTTGTTTGCAAAAATTCTTGATACTGCTCTCTTGTTTTTCCGCGTTTTTTGTATATGTGCGCTCTCACTTTAATAAAGAAAGTTATAATTACAAATACAACAAACGTCATAGGAGGTTTTGTTGTAAGTAGTGGATAAAGATATGGCGATACTGTAATTTGTCCAAATACACCAAGTAATTTTATAATAAAGCTGATAACTTCGTAAGCAATTGGTATTATTGCAAAAAGTCTAAACCAAATTAATTTCTTCCCTACAAAAACTTTCTTTGGATGATATATAAGGAAGAATCCAAGCAATGTGCAAAGGAACAAGTCTATAAAGATGTTAAATGACAAATAACCATTTTGTAATATTAACATCAAAACAGTGTCTATCAATGCTACTGCAGTTGCCCTATCAACTTCCATAACAAACATCACCAATGAAGCAATGTAACGTTCATGGAATAAAATGAAAAGAATATAGAATATTAACGCAGCTCCACCATACAAAATAAGCATGGATTTAAATGATTTGGATCCATTTAATATTGTTGCAAATGTAGCTATAAGGAAAAGAGGCATCATTATTCCTTTTGCCGTCGTTAAAATTGTTGGCAAAAAACCTACTTTTGTCGCTAACCTAGCATCTAAAGCTCCGCCAAGTTCAAGCAATAAGCCAACCTGAGAAAGAATCAAAAATGCCCATGCAAGGATACGAAGCCACCTATAAGACAAAGGTCCTCTATATCTAATATCATTAACAAGAGTATATTCGTCTATTTTTCTGCGCTTTCTACGCTTTTTCTTTTTTTCTTGTGGCGCTGGTAATTCCTCTGGCGTACTCTCATTTGCGATGTCGTTTTCTGCTAATTCCTCGCTCTCTTTTTCTGCGGCATTTAAATCATCCACATTGTCTAATGTGGACTCTTCTGGAGCAGTAGGCTCATCGGCAAATTCATCATCTGCAAGTTGCTCGTCCAAAGATTCTGTTTGCTCAGATTCTTCTAAACCAACACTCTCTTCTTTTAATTCTTCGCTCATTTTATTCCCACTCAATTGTCGCAGGTGGCTTACCGGTTACATCATAAACCACACGCGAAACGCCTTTAACTTCATTAACAATACGAGATGAAACTCTATCTAAAACATCATATGGGATATGCGCATATTCTGCTGTCATAAAATCACTTGTAACAACGGCACGGAGACCAAGAACATAATTATATGTTCTACCATCCCCCATTACACCAACCGTACGCATATCTGTAAGTACTGCAAAATATTGACTATAATGCAAATCTGCATGTTCTAATTCATAACGATAGATTGCATCTGCATCGCGAAGAATGTCTAAACGCTCCTTTGTTATTTCTCCAATGCAACGAACTGCAAGACCTGGTCCTGGGAATGGTTGACGGCTGACAAGTCTTTCATCAAGTCCAAGTTTACGACCTAGTGCACGAACCTCGTCTTTAAACAATGATCTCAATGGTTCTACAAGTCCAATGAACTTTGTGTCTTTTGGAAGGCCACCAACGTTATGGTGTGATTTAATTACGGCTCCTGTTGTAAGGCCGCTTTCAACGACATCAGGATAAATAGTGCCTTGAGCAAGGAAAGATCCAGCAAATTTGCTGCTCTCTTCTTCAAACACGCGAACAAATTCTTCACCAATAATTTTACGCTTGCGCTCTGGCTCTGTAACACCTGCAAGTTTTGTTAAAAATCTCTTCTCTGCATCTACTCTAACAAAATTCAAAGACTTACCTGCAAATGCTTCTTCTATTTCATCGCCTTCATTCTTTCTCATCATGCCATGATCCACAAAGATACATGTCAACTGATTAGGTATTGCTTTTTCGAGTATAGCTGCACAAACTGAGCTGTCTACACCGCCACTAAGGCCAAGGACTACTTGATGATCCCCAACTTGTTCTCTAATTCTCTCTATTTCATTTTTAATGAAATCGTCCATGTTATAATCGCCAAGAGCGCCACAGACATTGTATAGGAAATTGTTGAGAAGCTTTGTTCCATTCTTAGTGCGTTCTACTTCTGGATGGAATTGTACCGCATAGAGTCTTCTTTCTGAATTCTCCATGGCAGCTATTGGGCAATCTCTTGTATGAGCGAGTGCGTTAAATCCTTCTGGCATTTTTGCTACATAATCAGTATGGCTCATAAGAGACACTGTTTCTTTGTCTAACCCCTCGAAAAGCGGGCTATGCTTGTCAAGAGTTGTATCAATTGTCCCATATTCACTTACCTGGCAAGATCTTACTTCGCCACCTAATGTGTATGCCATAAGTTGCATGCCGTAACATATACCCAAAATAGGAATGCCGAGCTCAAAGAGTTCCTTTGTTGTATGAGGCGAATTCTCTTCATAAACGCTGTGTGGGCCACCCGTCAATATAATACCTATTGGAGCGATCTCACGAAGTGTTTCAATTGGAGTGTTACCAGCAAGAATTTGAGAGCGTACTTTACACTCTCTAACTCTTCTTGCAATAAGTTCTTTGTATTGTCCGCCAAAGTCTAAGACAACTACAGTTTGATTTTTGTTTGCCATATCTTTCCCTTATTTTAATGATTTTTACTTAATGATTATTGCATCACGCTCTGCGCCGACTGAAATATATTTAATGTTGCAACCAACAGCCTTTTCAATATACTCAATATATTCTCTTGCTCTTTCTGGCAAGTCTTCATATTTACGGCAATTAGCTGTGGAACAATTCCATCCTGGTAAATACTCAATAATAGGTTTTGCTATGTTAAGTGCTTCGCCACTTGGGAATTCATCTACTCTTTCACCATTAACATCATATGCTACGCATACTGGAATTTCTTCCATGAAGTCTAGAATATCGAGCTTTGTTAAAGCAATTTCATCTGTTGCTTGAACCATGCATCCATATCTTGATGCAACTACATCAAAACCACCAACACGTCTTGGTCTACCTGTTGCTGCGCCATATTCACCACCAGCTTTACGAAGTGTTTCTGCTTCAACGCCAAACATTTCTGCGGTAAATGGTCCTTCACCTACGCAAGTGGAATATGCCTTCATGACACCAATAGCATTCTCAACTTTTCTGTTTGGAATACCTGCGCCAACTGGGCCATATGCTGTGATTGTGTTTGATGATGTGGTATATGGATATATACCAAAGTCAATGTCTCTAAGTGCACCGAGTTGTGCTTCAAGCATTACTTTCTTGCCCTCATCAAGAGCATGATTGAGATAGTAGCCTGTATCAACAATATAATCTTTAAGTGGCTCACCGAATTTTTTGAACCAATCAAGCAATTCTTCAACTGTATATGGTTTTGCACCATAAGAACCAACGATAGTGAGATTCTTCCATTCAACAATTGTTTCCAAACGTGAACGGAGATAGTCTGGGTGCAAAATATCGCCCATGCGGATAGCTTTCTTCATATATTTATCCGCATAAATAGGTGCGATACCACGACGAGTAGAGCCAAATTTTCTGTCTGCTAGTCTATCTTCTTCAAGACAATCTTGCATTACATCAAATGGACAACATACTACTGCCTTATCGCTTATTTTAAGATTTGCAGGAGAAATAGAAATACCACCTTCTCTAAGTTTTGCGACTTCGCCACAAAGGTGTTCGATATTAACAACCATACCATTGCCAATAACATTTACTTTGTCTTCGCGCAAAATACCAGATGGTAAAATATTAAGGACGAATTTACCTTTATCGTTAATAACGGTATGCCCTGCATTGTTTCCGCCTTGATAACGGACGATGATGTCTTGAGATTCAGCAAGCAAGTCAACCATTCTGCCCTTGCCTTCATCTCCCCAGTTAATTCCAACAATTGAAGTTAGCATATATATACCTCTAATAATAAATTTTCAATATTTAATTTCTGCTGCATTCAAAATGCAGTTCTTGTTTTTGTTGAGAATAGGATCTACTACATTTTTTAGATATTCATCCACTTGTTCTTCGGCTCTTCCTGTAAATGCCTTAACATCCAAAATCTTATCAAGTTCTTGTTTTGAAAGACCAAATTGTTTGTCTGCAAGGATGCGATCTAATAAATCATTCTCGCCGCCTTGCTCTTTTACAACCTTTGCAGCTGCAACAGAATGTTGACGAATTGCTTCATGCAAAACTTGTCTATCTGCACCCTTTGTCTTTACACAATACATCAAGATGTTTTCTGTTGCCATAAATGGAAGTTCTCTGTTTAAATTCTTCTCGATAATTTTAGGAAAGACAGTTAAACCACCTATTATGTTGGTATAAAGTGCCAGTATTGCATCTACGGCAAGGAATGCCTCACTTGTTGATATACGCTTATTTGCACTGTCATCAAGTGTTCTTTCAAGCCATTGAGCAGATGCTGTTATCTGAGGATTTAGACTTCCTACTATAACCAATCTTGCAAGACTCGCTATTCTTTCGCTTCTCATTGGATTGCGTTTATAGGCCATTGCAGATGAGCCAATCTGGTTGGTTTCAAATGGCTCTTCTACTTCTTTGTCGTGAGATAACAATCTTATGTCGTTAGAGAATTTTGTTGCACTCTCAGCAATACCTGCAAGTACATGTAAAACATTTGCATCTATCTTGCGCGTGTATGTTTGGCCAGAAACATCAAGTGTTTTATCAAACCCCATCTTATTGGCTATAAGTTTATCAAGTTGCTTAACCTTTTTGCCGTCTCCATCGAATAACTCAAGAAAGCTTGCCGCTGTGCCTGTTGTGCCTTTGCATCCCAATAGTTTAAGACGAGAAAGCTCAAAATCAAGTGTCTCGAGATCAATAACAAGATCTTGAAGCCAAAGTGTAGCACGCTTACCTACTGTAGTAGGTTGAGCGGCTTGGAAATGCGTATAGCCAAGAGTTGCAAGTCCTTTATGTTCATTCGCAAAGTCACGTACCTTTTTAATTAGGGTAATGAGTTCGCTACGAATAAGCAAAAGCGCTTCTTTCATTATTATAATGTCGGTATTGTCTCCGACAAAGCAGCTAGTAGCTCCCAAATGAATTATTGGCTTGGCATTTGGACAAGCTTTGCCATATGTAAGTACATGTGCCATTACATCATGGCGCACTTCTTTTTCTTTTTCACGAGCAAAATCATAATCAATATTGTCAATATTTGCCTTCATTTCAGCAATTTGAGCATCACTAATAGCGATACCGAGTTCTTTCTCTGCTTCTGCGAGAGCAATCCAAAGTTTACGCCAAGTACCGAACTTAAAGTCTGCTGAAAATAGATATTGCATTTTGTCGCTGGAATATCTTTCTGAAAACGGAGAAACGTATTTTTCTTGCATAAATGCCTCCCCAAAAATGCGCCCACGCGCATAATAATCAAAATACTTTTTCATTATAGATTACAATATACTATTTTGTCAATAAAAACGTGTACGCGCCCGCGCAAAAATATTGTTCCTAATCCTATTAAAAACCAGTTAAAAAACGTCAATAACACCAAAAATAGCAAAAGTATAATTTTTAATTTTGAATATTTGTATTCTGTTTTTTATGTATATTTATTAATATTATTGCATATTTTTAGAAAATTAATGTATAAATATTATAAAATTGAATTTTTGAAAATTTGTTAAAAC
>DBVO01000004.1:12736-14511 GCA_002308215.1 Christensenella sp. UBA1262 | reverse complement strand
ATGCTATTTTTACTCTAAATAAAAGAAAAGCACTCATAACGAGTGCCTTCTGATTGTTTCATTACGAATTACTTTAATTCGCCTAAAATCTTATATAACATGGAATAAAGTGCAATAGCTTCTTCTTTGCTGAGATGAACACAACTACCCACCTTTACCGGTACATCAACTGCCTTCTCTCTTAAATCCCATCCCTTTTGAGTTATAGTAACTATTAGGTTTCTTTCATCTTTTGTATCTCTTTCTCTAGAAACTAAGCCTTTGCTCTCCAAACTCTTGAGCAATGGTGTAAATGTTCCACTATCTAGATACAAACGCTTCCCTAATTCTTTAGAGCTTATAGACTCTTCTTCCCACATAACCATCATTGCAATATACTGCGTATATGTTAAATCAAGTTTGCTTAAATATGGGTAGTACATTTTTACTACTTCACGAGATGCAGCATAAAGAGGAAAGCAAAGTTGATTTTCAAGTTTAAGTGCTTGATACTTATCCATGATTACCTCAAATTAAGCATTAATTTCGTTATATGCTTGTCTAACACCCTTAGCAAGTTGATCAGCACAAGAAGTTGGTCTTCTTCCGCATGTGTTTCCAAGAAGATATTGTTCAATCTTTTCTACTGTCCATCCATCAACTAGTTTTGAAATAGCTTTTAGATTTCCATTGCAGCCACCTACAAAGCTAATATTAGTGATAACATTACCATCAATATTGAAATGGATTTCTGAGGAACAAGTCATTTCAGTTTTATATGTATATTCCATATTATCCTCCATTTATTTTATTTTATAAAATAATTAAAGTAATTTTGCAACTTCAGCATCAAGTTTTTCAGGTGTAACAGTTGGAGCAAATCTATCAACTACATTACCATCTCTATCAACTAAAAACTTTGTGAAATTCCATTTGATAGATCCCTTTTTCTCTGATTTAAGGTACTCATAAAGTGGAGATTCATCTTTGCCGTTAACCTTAATTTTTGCAAATTGACGGAATGTAATACCGAAATTTACTTGGCAAAAGCTCTCAATTTGTTCTGCGCTACCAGGCGCTTGACCTAAAAATTGGTTGCATGGGAAATCAAGAATTTCAAATCCTTTATCATTATATTTTTCATAAAGATCTTGAAGTCCGTCATATTGTGGTGTAAAACCGCAACCAGTTGCAGTATTGACTATAAGGAGTACTTTGCCCTTGTATTCGCCAAGATTTACATCGTTCCCTTTGTTGTCTTTAACTGTGATGTCGTAAATGCTCATATATATGTCCTCCAAAAAGTTAATTCGGTTGAATTCAATTGATAATTTAATTGTATTCAATCAATTGCAATTTGTCAAGTGTTTTTTACAAAAAATATAATAAAAAACACGTACATAGTACGTGTCTTTAATAATTCAAGAAAAAAACTAATATTTACAAGAGTTTTTCCACTCTTCACTAGTAAGAATATTCTTTATATCATCTTCTACAGTTCCCATTCTTGTAGTATATTTACCTTCTGCATAAAAATGGAAACCACATTTCTCTTGAACGCGAGCGGATTGTTTGTTCCAAATAAAATGACCACATGTTAAAACATCAAGTCCAAGATCTTCGAAACAATAGCGAATGACTTCTTTTACTGCTTCTGGCATTAATCCTTGTCCCCAATAATCTTTAGATAATACATACCCTATTTCCCTAGCTTTTTTATCTGCTAAATCTGGGAACTTTTCTTCGTTATAATGCTCGATGCCTAAAGAACCAATGACTTTGTCATTATATACTAA
>DBVO01000004.1:9212-12564 GCA_002308215.1 Christensenella sp. UBA1262 | reverse complement strand
CATTCATAATTATTCAATCCAAAACTCGCGGTTTTCTTTAATTTGTTTTTCTGGATATTCATCTATTAATGAATAACCCAATGCAACATGTCCTATGCCCTCATATTCCTCAAGGTCAAGGCCAATTGATGAAAGCAGCTCTCTTGCTTCAGGATTCTCTAATTCTTCTTTAGCGCGATGAATCCAGCATGATCCTAATCCTTGATTGGTTGCTTCAAGAAGCATATTTTCAATCATTACTGAGCCGTCATAAACAGCAAGTGCCCATTTCTTTACTGCTACAAGCAAAACTACAGGAGCACCATAAAAAGGATCACCTGGACGTCTTGCGCCTACACTATTAAACACAGAGAGTTTGTCTCTAACTTCTTTGTTAGTAATTGCAATAATAATACCATTTTGCGTATTAATTGCACTTGGTGCATTAAGACCAGCTTTAACAACTTCTGCAATCTTTTCTTTTTCAGGCATTCTTTCGCTGTCAAACTTTCTGCAAGATCTTCTTTTTCTAATTACATCTAGCATTTTTCATACCTCCTAAAACTGTGTTTTAGAATGTAAAATTGCCATCTACAAATACTGGTACTTCTTTACCATCGTAAGTTGTTCCAACGATAGAAAGATCTGCTGTTCCTACCATAAAATCTTCATGTTGAATAGAATAATTAAGTCCATGTTCTTGAAGTTCTTCTGGTGACATATTTTGACCACCTTCAATACACTCTGGATAAGCTTCGCCAAAAGCTAAGTGGCAACGAGCATTTTCATCAAATAGCGTATCATAGAATAAAATATTCAAATTTGAAATTGTAGAGTCATAAGGTACAAGTGCTACTTCACCAAAATATGATGCACCTTCATCAAGTGCTACATCTGCTTTAAGATACTCTTCACCTTTTTCTGCATGACATTCAACAATTTTGCCGTCTTTCACTACAAAATGGAAACCATCTATGATATTTCCAGAACTTACAAGTGGAAGTGCTGCATATACTACACCATTAATTCCAGTACGAAGTGGAGCTGTAAAAATTTCTTCTGTAGGCATATTCGCAATAAATACTTGACCTTCAGGTGTAGAAGCACCACATGCTGCCCAAAGATGATCCTTTGGAAGTTCAATTGTTAAATCAGTGCCTAAAGAGTTTGTATAATGCAAACTCTTGAAATGATACTCATTGAGTATATCTCTACGTTTATTGAGGAGATCAATATGTTCCTTCCAGCGATCTACTGCTTTTCCATCGCCTGTTATACGCATTGTTGTAAGAATTGCATCCCATAATTTTTCCATTGCTTCATCTTCTGGACAACCTGGGAATACTTTCTTTGCCCAACTTGGCACAGGAATAGCTGCAATACACCATGGAATAATATTTGCCATCTGTTTATGACGAGCATTTTCAAGTGGTTTTTCAGCTGCACGGTCTGCGCGTACGAAACGATTAGGATCTACACCTTTGAACAACTCAGGATCTGATGCAGAAATGTGTAACGTAGCTGCGCCAATATCAGCATAATGATTGTAATACTTTTCGAGCCATTCTGGGAATTCATCAAATATAGAATCATCAGCACGCAAATATTTTTCGCGAGAGCATAAACCATCATGCCAACTAACGACAACTTCGCGACAACCAGCATCATATGCTGCGTTTACGCACATACGTGTAAATTCTGCGCATTCTACTGGGCTTGTTAAAACTAATGTTTGTCCTTTTCTCAATTGCAAGCCAATTTCAACGAGTAATTTTGCATACTCTTTGAGTTTTGCTTCTCTGTTTTCCATAAATATCTCCTTAAAATGTTAATTTTTCATCGTTAAGTTCTATTAAGAACTTATTTTGGGTCTTAATTGTAACTGAGATTACATAATCTTTGTGTACAACGTAATTTGAATAATACAAATTAGACTTATATTCTTTTTCTCCAACTAATGGAAGTGCTGGAATTGTATTTGGATGAGATATCCCTTGTCCTTCTGCTTTTGCAAGACTTTCTTTAGATGTCCATACCTTATAGAATGACAAGTCATCCTTAATAAAGTCGTATTCATCATTAGATGAAATATAACGTCTTAAATCTTCGTCAGCTGGACGAACATATTCTATATCAATACCAACATCACATGGTGCCTCAACAAAAACAACAGCACCTTTAGTATGAGATATGTTGAAACAAATGTTTTGCGCGATAGGTTTACCACTTGAACTTACTTCCCAATTCCAAATATATTTACGTTTTAAGTATGCAGAAACTAGATGCGTAACTTTATCGTCTTCGTTTAAATACCTATCTGCTTGATTGATATCATCATCAGTAAGACCTTCAAGTAACTTGGCAGATTGCCAAGTTAAATTATTAGTATTTATAAGTTTTACTGAGATTGTTTCCATTATTGCAATTTCTTTTTAATTGTTAAAACGTTCTTATTGCACTTACGTTTATAGTTAATATCATCCACGATATTTCTTGTGATAGTAATGCCAAAACCGCCTATTCCGGCCTCTGAGACGCTCACAAGGTATTTATCTTCAACAGAAAGCGGATCAAATTCAGCTCCGTTCGTTGTAAACACCAAAATTATGGCCCCGTTACTATCTTCAGCACTTACATTAATTTGATAACCTTCCTTGTTTTCATAAGATACATAGTTATTGAGCATCTCATCAATAACTACATCCATTTTTGCAAGAATATCTTTATCAACATATGCAAAAGTCTTATTAAATTCATCGGTAGCGGTTTCAATGATGCTAAGATCTGGATTAACAAAATCTAAAGACAATTTCTTTGGTGATTCAGTTTCAACAGCCATTAAGGTTATGTCATCGAATGCTTCTTTTTCACCAACAAATTGTTGCAAGTCTGTTTTGATATTAGCTAGTATTTCATCTACTGAAAGATCTTTTGATTTTTCAAGTGATTGAACAATACCAGAATAATCAAATTCAACATTTTCGTTGTTGATAGCTTCATTCAAACCATCTGTAAAGACAAACAAACATCTATCATTAAGTTTAAAGTTTTCAACTTTATACTTAAAGTTCTTAATACCGCCTAGAACAAAGTTGCAATTTACATCGAGTCTTTCAATATCGTTTCCGATAAGATATGGTCTTTCATGGCCTGCACTTATGCATTCCATCTCTTTAGACTTCATATCAATAACACCGACGAAAGCCGTAACGAACAAGCCAGTTTTATTGCCTTCAAGAAGTGCGTTATTAACTTCAAACATTGTCGCATCAAGCGATTTACGTTCTTTAAGGCGCGTTTTAATAAGTTCTTTGGCCTTCATCATAAACAATGCCGCAGGCACTCCCTTACCGCTTACATCCGCAACTATAAC
>DBVO01000004.1:2633-9151 GCA_002308215.1 Christensenella sp. UBA1262 | reverse complement strand
ATTGAAGCTGCAAGTTTAATCTTGCCATCAGCAAATGTAGAAGAAGGCAAATCTTCCATCTGAATTTGAGTTGCTACATGAAGTTCGGCATTCAAATTAGCCTTTTCTTCAGCTGCAACTTCAATTTTTTCTGTATACTTGATTATTTCATTCTCTAGTGTGACAAATGATTTGGACAATTTACCTAACTCATCTTTACTTTTAATACTTGGATTAATAACTTCAAGTTTTTCACCACTAAGAGCATGTTCTGTAAATGTTTCTGTTGCTTTATTAAGTTTAGTAATATTCTTGACGATTAAAAAATATGACACTAGACCATAAACTACAATAAGAACAACAGTTGCAATAGAAAGAGCAATAAGCTCCATCTTCAAGAACGAGTTAACGGATTCATTAACTTTAGTTTCATCAAATTCTATAACAATGGTTCCATAATAAGCGAGTTCCCCACCGCCTTCATCCATTAACAAATCATAATAAACAGTCTTTGCTCCATTAATCATTTTGATTGGCAAAGAACACCCCTTTATATATGGAAGGTCTACATCTTCATCATTAATTGTATGATAAGCACCAGGAAGTCTTGTATTTACATTATAATTATTGTCAAGACCATATTCAGAATCGACTATATATACAAGACGGTTTCTATCAGTATCTTTAAAAGCAATATAAGCTTCAGTAATACCAAACGCAGATGTCACTGATGAAAGCGCAGAACTAATTGTATAGTAGTAGTTCATGTAAATGGCTTTAGCTTGTGACATACCAATTGGAATCTTGGATGGATAGAGATTTGAATATGTTAATTGATAATAATCAAACTTCGTTTGAATATCTGCATCTTCAGGCACAGCATCAGGATTATTATTGTATTCGGTCAAAATATAATCGCTAACGCTGCCAAGACTAGTTAATGTATGAGTGTCGCTTAAAAAATCATTTAAAAGGTTAGCATTTTGATCCAACGAATCTGCAAAATCATTTTTTGCCCTACGATTGAATATATAATAGCCAACTAATAAAGATACAAGCATGACAAAAATCGTCAAACCTGCTCCTACAAGTATGATTTTAGCGCGAATACCAAATCGCATAACAAACCTCTCTTACTTAATTGTTAGTGCGTTAATAAAACCAGTTACGTTGAAAATTTCACGTACTACTGCATTTATGTTGTGAATTTCAAGTTCCTTACCTTGCTCATCAAGTGTGCGCTTTAAAGCAAGAAGAACACGAAGTCCAGCTGATGAGATATACTCAATGTCTGCAAAATCGATAATAACTAAGTTTTCACTTATCGTTTCATTTTTGATTGCGTTGTCAAAATCAACGGAAGTGACAGTATCGAGTCTGCCCTTTGCTGATACTCTAAATGCATCGCCATGTTCAATTTTGATTTCCATCTGTTTGCTCTCCTAATTTTATTTTTATAACTGTATTGTTGAGATTTAAGACTCTCATATAATTCATTTCATCTGCCAATGCTACTATAAGTGCAATGCCACCAGTGACATATTGCTCATCTTTTTCACATTCATATTTGGTTGGATCGAATGGCAAGCCATCGTCTCTAATTCTTAACAGTAGTTCATTTTCACTGATTTTGACGTTAACGTCAATATAATTTGCGCTTTGTCTCTTGTATCCATAATAAACAATGTTGTCTATCATTTCTTCAGTTGCTAATGCAAGAATCTGTGCGTTTCTATTATCAACACCATGTTCAAGAGCAAAGCTTGCAACTTCTTGAGATGCGACAGCAGCTTTTTCAATCTTATTCTCAACTGAGATATCAAAGCTGTTCAAATCTTCTTTCTCGAGCATAAATAGGCCTTTATACTGTTTGTGTTTCAACTCATATATGAATACAAAGGCATAGATAACGATGAGTGTTGCGACTTCTGTTACTACTCTTGCGATTGCGAAACCGACCATTCCATGTGTTTTCAAAAGCACAAGTGTAAGCGGGATGATAAAGATTCCTTCTCTTAAAATAACTGTAAGTACAGATGGCACACTCTTTTCGATTGCAGGATAATAGTTCGTTGAGAATTTATTGATCTCAAGTGGAATAGCTGAAATAAGATAAATCCTGATAATCAAGGACGCATATTCCATGATTTCACCTGAATCTTTATATCCGAATATAATCGCATATGCCTGTGGCCAAATCATAAAGACAACTGTGATAAGTGCTGAAACAATTATATTAAAAAGATAAATCTTTTTAAGTATCGACTTTAATGAGTATACGTCTTTCTCACCATATAAAACGCCACATACAGTTGGTATAAGTCCAAGTATTCCTCCTGAGAACAAATCGAAGACAAAGATAAGATTGGTTACAAGTCCGAAAACAATAAGGTCAACAGCATCTGTTATCATACGACTGAATACGATATTAATTACGAACAATTGCGCAGCTAAAAGCAAAAACGTAAGTGCTGTTGGCACAGATGCTTTAAGCGCTATCTTCATCTCTTCCCATCCACCCTTAATCTTAAATGTGAAACGAAGCATACGTTTCTTTGAGCGCACATAGAAGACAAGAGTAATAAGTCCAGAGCCATATCCTACTGCTGTTGAAAGAGCTGCACCATATGAACCCATATCAAGAGCTTTAATAAACAACACTTCAGCACCAATCTTTATCAAACTTGCAATTATGTAAAAAATTGCAGCAAGTTTTGGATTATTATCAGTTGCTATAAATGATGCAAGCATGACAGCAAGCATAATTATAGGATTTGTTGTCATGTAAACAAGGATGTATTGATATGAATACTCTGATAAAGATTCAGCAAACAAATTTGCAAGTGGTCTTGCAACAAATGGCCCTATGATTGCAAAAACTGCTGAAATTGCTGTACCGAATATCAAGCATGCGGAAAATACCTTATTTGCTTGTTCTAGGTTACGTTTACCAAGCAAGTTTGCAATAGCAATAGACCCACCTGCACTGAGTGCAAATCCAGGTATTTGTATAATATACAAAACAGGCATAATAATTGAATCTGCAGACAAAGATTCAGGCCCAATCATGTTGCCAATTATAATACCATCAATAAGAGAGCTGAATTGCATTGCAAATATCATCAGCACTGATGGTAATAAATATTGATAAAACTTTTTGTCAATAAGTTTTGTATTTCTTTCCATTAGATATCTGTCCTCGTAAAGAAGTTTAATGTTGCAAGTGATTCAATTGCTTGCATCAGATATTTGTCATCTGTAATTGGCCATCTATAACCAAGATGGTAAAGCGCTTTGTTTGTAAATTCATTATCTGTAAGGATGAATGAGTGTGTATGAGCATCACTTGATGCATAGTTGATAAGTGATGATACCAGCATACTCTTTGATTCGTCTGCCATCATTACTTTCATTGCTTCATAGAAATCTTCATCACTTACTACATCAACCTTATAGCCAAGTTTGTTAAGTGCTGCTACTATATCGCCCATCTGCACTGCATGTGAGTTTGCAGCATGGAAGACTGTAAACTTCTTATCTGTTGTTGCAAGAAGTAGTATTGCTTTTGCTACTTCATCAATTGGCGTAAAGTCTACTGTTGCGTCCATAGAATTGACTGGGAATTTCTGGAGTGTTACATAGCCTTTCAAGTCTCTCATAAAGCCATTTGTAATTGAGTTTGCTTGGAATTCACCATCGCTTGCTCTGCTCATGAGATTACCTACTCTTATAACCTTACCATCAAGGCCTTCGTCAGCAGCTTCGAGAATTGCCTTTTCACCATTAAACTTAGAATGGACATATTTGTTCGAAATATCTTGACCAAAGTCAAGCATATTCTCTTTCATTCTGAAGCTATCATCAAACTTACCATCGATATTTTCACCAGCTACAGAAAGTGTAGAAATTTGGATTAGTCTAGCACCATTCTCTTTTGCTATTCCAATAAGGTTCTTAACGCCACCGACGTTAACTCGTTCAATACTATCATCTACTGCAAAGTGTTTGACAAGAGCAGCACAGTTGATAATTGTATCATAGTGAACTTCTTGAAGCTTAAGCTTCAAGTTTTCATCAGTTATATCTGAGTCAACTATCTTAACATACTTTTCAACCTTATCTTGAAGTGGCGAATCAAAATAGTATGCCAAGAGTCCTTCCAATCTATCTTTAGCATTGATTCTAGATGAAGAACGAACAAGTGCAACTACTTCTCTATCTTGGTCAAGCAATTCCTTAAGAATGTGGATACCAAGGAATCCAGTAACACCTGTTACAAGAACTGTGCCAAGTGGACGTGAGCATTTAACATCATTAATGAATCTGGTTGTATTGTAGTCGAGAGAGTTAACAACGACTACCTCTTCTTCCTTTTCTTCTTGCTTTTCACCGCTTTGATCCTTAATATGCTTCTCAAGTTCTAAGACTGTTGGATAATCAAATACATCCTTATATGCTACTGGCACATTCTCTTGAAGTGCGAGCATTGCAATCTTAGAGGCAGAAAGCGATGTGCCACCAAGATCAAAGAAGTCTTCATCAATACCAATACTATCAACACCTAAAGCTTTAGCAAATATTCTTGCCAATTTCTTTTCTAATTCATTTCTTGGTTGCTTCTTATCACCTTTGTCTTCTGGAACATTTGCTTCAGGTTCTGGAAGTGCTTTTTTATCAATCTTACCGCTTGCGGTAAGAGGCATCTTGTCAACTTGTATAATTACCTTAGGAATCATGTATGGCGTGAGTGATTTAGCCATATGTTTCGTAAGGTCTTCTTTATCGACTTCGTATGGAGCTGTGAAATATGCTGCCAAATAATCACCGTCGACTTTATTTGTCTTAACAAGAATGATACTTCTTGAAATGCTTGGATAAGAATTGAGAACCTTCTCTATTTCATCAAGCTCAACACGTAAACCACGGAGTTTAACTTGGTTATCCAATCTTCCAAAGAATTCGACATTACCTTCAGTATTATATCTTGCAAGGTCACCACTTCTATAAGCGCGTTTCCCTTCGACAGTTATAAACTTCTCTTTGGTCTTATCATCTAAACCAAGATATCCAATACCGACGCCTTCTCCAGCGATTGTTAAATCACCGACAGCATCAATTGGTAAGATATGTCCAGCTTTATCTAGTATATAAGTTTTTGTATTAGCGACAGGTTTACCAATTGTCATATATTTATCTTTNNTATGTCCAGCTTTATCAAGGAAATAAATGGCTGTATTTGCAAATGGTTTACCTATTGTTACATATTCATCAACAACTTTGTGATATGTACATGTAATTGTCGTTTCTGTTGGGCCATAACCATTGTAAATATCTGCAGTAACACCAAGTTCTCTAAGCTTTTGACAGAGTTCTTGAGGAACAGCTTCAGCACCCATGTCCAAAACCTTGAAGTTTTTAAGTGCTTCAACAAAATCTTTAATATCAATAAAGTTAGACACAAATGAAGGTGTCATGAACATGATATTGACTCCTTCTGCTTTTAATGTCTTAGCAAGAAGGAATGGATTTTCAATTTCCTCTTCTGTTGCAATTACAGCTGTATATCCATGAGAAAGTGGAATACATTCTTCTTGCATTGATGCGTCAAATGCAAATGATGCAAATGAGCAACCGACTGCGCCTTCTTTTATTGATGTATATAATTTTGTACCAATGTTTGAACCATCTGAAACGTAGTTTACAAGGTTGCGATGAGAAATCATTACTCCCTTAGGTTTGCCAGTCGATCCAGATGTATAAATAATATAGCAGAGCGAAGACTGTGGAATATTCACATTCGGATTATCTAACTTGGTGGATTTCAAAGCATCTTCAATTGTAACAACCTTAAGGTTGGCTTTTTCTATCAAATCCTTCTTCTCTTTTGCAATCTCTATTGTTGTAACAATAGCAACCGCGCCAGAATCTTCAATAATGTACTCAACTCTGTCGTTTGGATACTTTGGATCAATAGGAACAACTGCACCACCGGATTTAATAATACCTTGACGTACAACATAAGCATCATGTACACGAGGCATCATCATAACGACTTTATCACTAAGTTTAATTCCCAAATCTAAAAGTGCATGTGCTACTTTATTGCAGTTCTCATTAAATTCTTTATAGGTGTATCTTCCACCCTTGCCAACAACTGCAACCTTGTTAGGATTCTTTTCTGCTTGACGTTCAACAAGAACATTGAATGGAACATTCTCAATAGGAACGACAGTATCATTAAACTTTTGATACATTTCTTTATCTTTTTGAGGCAATGTGTCAATGTCTCTAATACGTTTCTTTATAGCAAGTTCAGAAAGAACAAGTTCGAATAATCTTTCAAATGATTCTACAAAGCCTAAATTGTAGCATGCTTCATCCCATTCAACATGTGAACGGAATTTACCATTTTCTAGGAACACATCTATTGAGAATGCACTCTTTGGAGTATCAGATTCGATAAGAACTGATTCAACTTTGTGCTCTCCAATTTTGTCAAATGTGAATGAGTCACCTTGATATGCAAACATAATATCTGC
>DBVO01000004.1:0-2624 GCA_002308215.1 Christensenella sp. UBA1262 | reverse complement strand
CAATATCAGCGAATGAATATAAGTCGTTAGCTTGCAAATTTTCAAGCAATTCTTTTGTTTCATTCAACTTGTCTACGACAAGTTGATCTTCTTCATATTTAACATATACTGGCAAAGTCTTAACAAGCATTGACACAGTATTAGCAAGTTTTGATGACTTACGACCATTATAAATTGTCGTATAAAGACTATCTGTCTTGTACAAGTATTTAGAAAGTGTAAATGCGAACGCGAAATTGAAATATGCATTCATTGTTAACTTTTGACTTTCAACAAATGCTTTCAATTTATCAGAATTTAAATCTAGAATGAAATCTTCAGATTTGAGTTTAGATTCCTTTGCAACCTTCAAATCTTTCTTTACGACATATTCGCCATCAAGGTCTTTGAGTAAATCAACATAGAATGCTTTAGCTTTATCATACTTTTCTGATTTCAAGTCATCTCTTTCTTTTAGAGCAACTTCAAAGCCATTCATTTGTTCTACATCTATTGCATCCCCTACGTATACTTTGCCAAGATCAGAAAGTATGACGGCCTCACTTGTACCATCACAAACAATATGATGGAAATCAAGGAACAAATAGGCATCTTTCTTAGTTGTGTAGATTTCAGCACGATATAATGGAGAATTCAAAAGGACAAATGGTCTAACAATAGCATTTGTATCCAATTCTGCAGTAACATACTCGTTAACTACTGCTGATTCTTTGCTTGGAACTGCCAAGATATCACCATCACCATTCATCTTAAGAATTGTTTTAAGATATGAGTGGTTGTCGATAACTACCTCAAGTGCAGATTTTAATTTTGCCAAATCAATATCTTTTGGCAATTTGAAAAGAATTGGAATATTGTAATTAGTTGTGCCTGGTTTAGCAGCACATTCTACAAAAATACCCTCTTGTGTTTTGGTTATTGGATATTCATCCAATACTTCGTATGTCTTCTGCTCTTCTTTTTCTCCAAGCCATACTGCCAAATCACGAACAGTAGCATTTTGTTTCAAATCGCTATTATCTACATCTTTACCAAACTTCTTAGACAATAGTATTGCTAATCTAATAGATGAAACACTGGTGAGCCCTGCTTCATAAATATCTGTTGTAACACCAAATGAATCGTTGCCAAGAATACCTTTCAAAATATCATATACAACTTGTTCATCAGGAGTTGTTGGAAGCACTTTCTCCTGTTCTCTAACTTTTGGTTCAGGAAGAGCACGTTTATTAACTTTCTGATTCTGGTTAAGTGGAATGCTATCAATTTGCATTGTATAAGCCGGAACCATATAAGGTGGTTTCTTAGATGCAATAAATGCATTCAACTTATCCACATCAATATCTTTGTCTGAAACTATATATGCACAGAGATATTTAACGCCTGCAGGATCTGTAAAGTCTTTGATTGTAGCATCCTTAATACCTTCAAACTCACGAATTACCTTTTCAACTTCGCTAAGTTCTATACGGAAACCTCTAATCTTAACTTGTCCATCTTTTCTTCCGATAAAGTCAAGGGTTCCATCTGGAAGATAACGTACAACGTCACCCGTCTTATAAAGTTTTTCAAATCCTGGTTCATTGTCAAATGGGTTATTCAAGAATGCTTTAGCATTCTCTTCTGGACGATTGAGATACCCTCTTGCAACTTGTGGGCCAGAAATATAGAGTTCACCTTGACAAAGTACTGGTAATCTCTTCATGTTTTTGTCAAGGATATATGACTTATAGTCAGAATTGAGTTTACCTATTGGGACACGATAATACATCTTGTCAACAATTTGTTCAGTGCAATATACAGTACCTTCGGTTGGTCCATATCCATTGAAAAGAGAAAAACTCTTTGGTGGTTCAATAGGAACGAGCTTTTCACCACCAATCATGATGTACTTCAAGGTCTTAGCATCAATCATTTCTACAAATTGTCTTCCAACTTGTGTTGTAAGCATTGCATGTGTAATACCATTTTCGTTATAGTATTCACCAAGCTTAATAAGATCAAGACGAAGCTCATTAGGAATTACATATACTGTACCACCATGAGTAAGTGTTGGATAAAGGTCAAGCATATCAGCATCAAATCCATATGATGCATATGCTGAAACACGAGCATTTTCGTCAACATTATGGGTCATAGCATGATATGACACAAATGCATTAATATTCCTATGCTCTAGCATAACTCCCTTAGGAATACCAGTTGATCCAGAAGTATAAAGCATTATGAATAGATCCTTTGGATCTAACTTCACACCAGGATCTTTTGGATCTTTGAGAGATGCAATTTCATCAGTATATAAAACATTACCCTTGTAATCGGCAAGTAAATCATCTAAATCTCTATCCTTAATTAAAGCCTTAGCTGATGCATCTTTAATCATAAACTCAAGTCTTTCTTTTGGATAAGAAGGATCTAGTGGTTGATAAGCAGCACCTGATTTAATTACACCAAGACTTGCAATGACAATGTACTCAGATTTATTGATGAGAACTGATACAACATCTTCTCTACCAATTCCCTTAGAAATAAGATAATTTGCTATCCTATTTGACAAGTCATCAACTTGTTTGTATGGATATGCTCTATCTTTAAAGACAACAGCATTTTTGTCTGGAAATTTT
>DBVO01000027.1:10199-18798 GCA_002308215.1 Christensenella sp. UBA1262 | reverse complement strand
CCCTTCTTCATCTCTCCACCGTACCAAGTATTAATGATAACTTGTTCGCGTGATGTAATATTGAATACAACTGCTGTTTCTGAATTCAATCCAAGCTCCTTAAAGTTTTCAACTTTAGCCTTGGAAGCGTTATATACAACAAAGTCTGGCTCAAAAGATGCAAGTTCTTCTGGAGTTGGGACAATGAACATATTCTTAATGAAATGTGCTTGCCATGCAACTTCCATGATAAAACGAACAGCCATACGTGTGTCTTTATTTGCGCCACAGAAAGCATCAACAACAAACAAACGCTTATTTGAGAGTTCTTTTACAGCAATATCCTTAACTGCTTTCCATGTGTCTTCACTTGCTGGATGGTTGTCATTCTTATATCCATCTGTTGTCCACCATACAGTATCTTTGGAGTTTTCATCAACAACAATGAATTTGTCCTTAGGTGAACGACCTGTGTAAACACCAGTCATGACATTGACAGCGCCAAGTTCACTAACTTGACCTTTTTCATAACCAGTAAGTTCTGGCTTTGTTTCTTCTTCAAAAAGAAACTCGTATGATGGGTTATAAACAACCTCTTTCACACCTTTGATACCATATTTTTCTAAATCGATTTTTGACATATTATGCCCTCGCTAAAAAAATTATCATTTCTGAATTATGGGCATAGCCCATATCTTGCTAAATATATCATAACATATTGTTTTGTCAAATACAATATGCAACTATAAAAAAGTGTATCAATATGTAGTTCATTCATGCCCTTCTCTGTTGACTGAATTAACAAAAAATAGTATAATTCGATTATGAATGCACTTACTATTGTACACAACACAATAAAGCAATATGTTCATGAAGGATCAGTTTGCATAGACGCCACCGCTGGTCGTGGTTACGACACCGCGTTTTTATGTGAACTTGTAGGAAACAATGGTAAGGTCTTCGCATTTGACATCCAAGAAGAAGCAATAAATAGCACAAAAGAACTCCTCTCAAATAATGAGTTAAACGCCTATCTTATTCTTGACTCACATGCTAATATGGACAAGTATGTAGCGGATGATTCTGTGGATTGTATAGTATTCAATTTGGGGTATCTACCTAAAGGCAATCATGACATATATACTCACTTTGATTCAACCCGCATTGCGATAGAAAAAGGACTTAAACTATTAAAAAGTGGTGGATTAATGTGCGTTTCTGTATATTATGGTGGAGATAGTGGCTACGAAGAAAAGGATGCTTTAATACCATGGCTGAAGACTTTAGATGATAATAAATATCAAGTACTTGTGACCTATTTCCACAACTGGAAGAAAGATCCACCAATACCAATCTTTATAATAAAAAACTAACAGGATATAGACTATGAACATTTATGAAATCATATTAATAGTAGCTTTCGGAGTAATGTCTATCCTTGGATTCATTTCCATGGGCGTAGACAAGAAAAAAGCTCAAGAAGGAAAATGGCGTACTAAAGAAGCAACGCTTTTTGCTATTGCTATTCTGTTTGGCGGAGTAGGTTCAACACTTGGGATGTATGTATTCCGTCATAAGACAAAACACTGGTACTTCGCAGTATTCTTCCCTATCTTCGCTCTTATAGATATCGTTGCACTTGTTGTTGGCATATACTTCTTATAATTTTTATAAGAAAATTTGTTAAAATTCAAGAAACGCTTTAATTTTACACAAAACTATAGTATTATAGAAGCATGAAGAAAATCGAGTTCAAAAAAATAGCTGCATTCTTAACCGTAGCAATCACACTTTTAATAGTGTTAGCTATGGCTCTTCTAATATACATTCCTGCCTTCACTGCCTATGCTGATAGCGAAGAAGAAACTGTAACCACTAGATGTATTAAAGTTGCCGCTAGCGACCTTGAGCACAATGCATATTCAAAAGCATCTGGCATCCAAGTAAAAGATCTTGATACAGACAATGTTGTGTTTTATCTTCCAGAAAGTTATTTCTTGACCAATGTTGAGTATAGAAAGATAGCTCGTTTTGACTTCGAATATTACTCTTTCTCATACGCTGGTCTTGATACTAGCAAATGGTATATAGATTATAGTGATTCACTTGTTGTTGATACTGTTACTTTTAGCGCAAACGAGAACCCATTCCCTGATGTTACACTATCATTAGTTGACAATGGTGCCGTTATATATCTTGACAACGATACCATCCTAACAAATGATTTCATTATCAAATTCATAGGATTTGATCAAACTGGAGAAGAATTCTATGTATCAGCTACTAAGGATGGCGTTACCAAATATGCAATGGTATCCAAATCTTTGTTCACTGATAGTTCAATTCCATATCAGGCACGCACACAAACTGAACGTGAAGCATTGTTAAAAGAAATTGCAAGCACACCAAAACCAGGTGACATCGTGCCAAATACATCAAGAGCATTGCGTATTATTATAATAGTTGCTATTTGTATTTCTGCAGCATTATTAATCATCGTTCTTTTCCTCCCTAAAAAAGGAGCAGGCCAAAAAGGTATGGCACGTGAACGTTCTAGAGATGAATTTGATTATGATGCTCGTAGAGACTATCAAAATGATAATAGATATTATCAAGATGACAATCGTCCTCGAGATGATAGAAGATATTAAAAAAACATCCACCCTNNATTATTGCTAATTTATTTCATTCTCTTTAAGTTTTTGCTTTTTATCATCCTTAACTTTATGCACAACACCAATCGTTATAGAAACAACTGAGAAAATGGCAACTAATCCCACAATAAAGCCCGCGCATACAGCAAAGAACTCTTCAGGCAAAATATTAATTATTTGTTCTGTTCTCTCATCAAAAATCCAATTGCCCTTCCCTGGGAAGAAAACTGCATGGAATAAATTAAACAACTTGTCAAAATCAATGGCAGCGAATATACCCACAATAGCCATGATGATTAATGTTAAAATACCTCCATACGACACTGAAGATATTCCTTTAAATCGTGCTGGGCGTAAAACCTTCGTCTTAATTAGAATTAGATATACTAGCAAATATGCGCCAAGAATGCTTGCTAAAATCACTTGCAAATGGAAAAGAGGTATACAATCTTCAAAGTGTTCCTTTTCTTCCTCTGTCCATTTTAAAGATCCTGTTTTAAACTCAGCACCTTCCCATATAAACGCCATGACATCATCATAAGCTTCAACAATTGTTTCTCTATCGTATCCACTTGTTTCTTCTATATGTAAAGGAGTTATGCACGCATAATAAAATGGACGAAATACCGCTGGGATGCTCGCCGCAAAGGAAATGAAAAATAATGGCGTAGCAAGAAACGCCAGTATTGATAGAATTATATCAATAGTTCTACTCTTCATAAATCCTCCTGCTAGATAGTGCTATAAGCACCTGAGATGGCGTATAGAACAGCCAAATAAGGTCAACAGCCATGCCATCATAAATATTGGTCAGCCCAACACATATATCGCAACCAATGAACATCAAGAAGCCAATACTTAAAATAATACCTTGAATTCTTGATACTTTGTCTTTTGCTACAATAGCAAGGACAACATTCTCTGCACAGTTCATAACAAGCTGCACAAAATATATAGCAACTAAAATATATAGAGCATTTGCTTCGTGTAATGATGCAAGTACTATTATAGCGATAGATGGCAATAATATACGCAATCCAACGGAGCACCACACCCAAAGCCTTGTTCTATGAATGCGCGCAAAGTAACATACCTGAGCGCATATAAATGTAGCAACACCAACTTCTAAATGATCCATACGGACAAGCAAAAACATATCGCTAACAAGAGTAAATGCAAGTCCTAAAAGAAGCAATATGGAATCCTTCCATTCTGTTTTCTTATAAAGAGAAACAAAAAAGAAGAATAACGCAAAAACAAAAGCAAGACAAACCGTAGAATACTTGAGCCACACATTTTCACCAACTTGTGCGCCTCCAAAATCCTCAGCTAAAAAGAGTGCATACAGTATTATTTCTGTAACCACAAAAACACTTGCTGAAAGTACTACTGACAGTTTTTCTTTCTTCACAATTAACGCCTCTTTAATTCTATATTCATTTTAACACAAATTATAAAATCAGCAAGAAGTAATTAAAATATTAATAACTGCAACTATTTATTGAAAAATACTTTTCTATTTAATAGTTTTATGCTAGAGTATAGCATATCAAATATTTGGAGATAGATATGGAATTTATCAATCAACTTATTGCATATTTTTCTGACAAAGGCATTTCAAAAGGAGTAGCAATCGCATATATTATTGTTGGTGTACTCCTTGCTATTATGACTATAGTCGCAATTGTAATGCGTATAATAGTCGTTGTTAGATATTTCAAATCAAATCGCAAGACTTGCGCATCTGGCATTAGTGGCCCACAAGCAGCCAGATATGTCCTTGACCAGTGTGGTCTTACAGATGTTCAAGTTAAAAAATCTGGCTTCTTTAGAGCACTCTTCTTTGGCAACTCCTATAGCGTTTCAAGAAAAACAATCTTCTTAAGACGTACGATCTGGGAAAAGAATAGTTTAACTGCTGTTGGCATTGCACTACAAAAAGTTGGTGTAGCAAAAATGTGTGCTGATGGTAAAAAGTCTGTAAAAGTTCGTTATTATTGCCAACTTTTGGGACTCTTTGGACCAGTTTTGTTTATCCCTATAATTTTGATCGGTGTAGTAATTGACATGCTTCTTTATAGTGCATTCGGAACATTCTCTATTGTTTCAATTGCAATAAGCCTTGCTATCCTTCTCACTGGTTTTATTGTTACACTTCTCAATATTCCAATTGAAAAGAAAGCAAATGAAATGGCACTTGAAATGATTGAAGAATCCAATTTCTGCAGCGAAGAGGAACGTCAAGAAATTAAAAAGATTTTTGACACATATCTCATCGCTTATATTTGTGAATTCATTATCGAAGTATTGCGTATGGTTCAACTCATCCTTGAAATTGTCATGCGCGTGCAGAGTTCCAATAACGGCAAATAAATAATTTGAAAACAAAAAATCACCCAGCATTGACTGGGTGATTTTTTTGTGTCAAACAAATAAACTATTCGTTTTGTTGACCTTCTTGGCCTTCTGCAACAAGACCAAAAATGCCGCCGAGCAAATAGAAAATATCGCCAAACACACCGATAATGATCATCAAGATGTGTGGAGCTTTGTCTTTTTTGCCGTTGTTAAGCGCTCTTCTTGCATATCCTGCGATAGCACAAACAACAGAATAAACAACAAGCAAAATAGCGCCTGTAATAAGGCAAACGATTCCGTATGCTCTTGCTGCATTTGCATCTGCCAAATCTTCGCTTGCACCTGCAAGTTTGTCAGGAGCAGCCAAACCAACAATACCAATAATCACAATAATAATGGTGACTACAATCGCGATAATGTTGAAGATTCTGCCAATTGTGTACATAATTTTAGATGCACTGCTCATAAATAATATCTCCTTTAATTATTTTTTTATTTTAACCGCCAAAAGCTTTAGAAATAAGCCCTGGAAGCCTTAATATGAATTGATATAAACCTTCAACATAAACAATTGCAAATGCGACCATACCAACATTTGGAATAATCACGTCTATAGCAGAAGGCTTATGTGTACGAGTATAAGAGAACAGCATTATAAATGGCACAACCAAAAGAAGTGGAATTGAATGTCCAAATCCAATATTTGAAACAAGTGCCATACCATTTCTTAATACCTCACCTGTCTCCATATCCACTATTGTTAGTGATGCACCAATAACAAAATAAAGTACCAAGTCAATTATAGCTGCAATAATCAAGCAGATACTTGTTGCTATTGAGAAATGCAAAGAGTTAGTATTCGTTTTTAGAAACTCATTATATTGTTGTTCTGTTTTTCCTCGTTTTAAGAATACGAGTTCACGATTCTTTATAAAGATTGAAAGTATAACAAATACCAAGAAAGTAATTGGTGGTTTTGTTGTAAGGAATGGCGTCACATAAAGTGGCAATGTAAAGTCTGGATGTGTAACGCAAAGAACTTTAATAACAAATGAAGCGATTTCATAGAGCACAGGTATTAATACAAAAAGTCTAAATATTACAAGCTTTTTGCCAACGAATACCTTTGTTGGTCTATAGTTAATAAAGTATGTGAGCAAAGTACACAACAACAAGTCTATAAAGATGTTGAATGACAAGAACCCAGATGATGAGAACAGTTTGAAGAGCTCAGCAAAATATTCCTGTGGTGTATTTCCACTATCTGCTTCTATCAGCATATTGATGATGCCCAAAATATAACGTTGATAAATAAGCATAAAGAGCGCAAAAATAACTAGCGACATAAATGCATATGCGAGTATTAAACGTTTATAACCATTCTTTGCATTAATAATAATCGCGAAATTAGCTATGAGGAAGAATGGAACAGATAATGTTCCAATTATGCTTAAGAAGTGTGTTAAGCCAGTAAAACTTTTAGCTAATTTTGCATCTAGTTTAATGCCGAGCGAAAGGATAATGGCTGCTTGAGCACAAACAATTGCTACCCACGCAAAGATACGCAACCATCTATAAGAAAACGGACCACGATAACGTATATCATTCTCAAATGTTATATCACTGATCTTTTTTCTTTTACGCTTTTTCTTTTTACCATTTTCAGCCGTTTCTAGAGGTTCATCAGCTGCTTGTTCATCAGATTGAACAAGTTCTTGTGTCTCTTCACTTTCGTCTTGTACTGGCTCTTCTATCGCAGAATCATCAATAACAGACTCATTAGCATCTTCGATAGGCAAAACTAATTCAGCAGATTCTGAATCTGCTATAGGTGCTTCTTGAAAAGTAACGTCTTGTTCATCTAATACTTCTTCTTGTAAATCAATTTGCTTTTTTTTCTTTGCCATAATTGCCTCTATTCTTCACTTGGCTCAGCCTTTTCTGCTTCCTCTGGCTGCTTATCAGTATTTGATGTTAACCCCACAACATTATCTACAGGCAATGCAAAAGCAATTCCTTGTCCTGGAGTATTCAAGCCAACAGCACGATAAAGAGCATGCAAAACATCCTCTTTAATCTTGTTTGGAACCAAAATCATAACCATTTCTTTTTCTGGTTGGATAAATATTTTAAAGAAAGCTTCTGCTTCTTTGTTTGCTGTTCCCTTAGCAGTAATAACTGTTCCACCTCTTGCGCCTACTTCGCGTGCAGCATCCATAACAGCATCGCTGAAACCAGCATTTACAATACAAACAACAAGCTCGTATTCAAACTTTTTCACTTTTTATCCTCCTTTGCCGCACGTTCGTTGTTGGTTAAAAATCCATAAACAGCAACGCCAATGAGACTCGTGAGTGGTATAGTATATGCAATACCTTTACCATCCCTTATTGTTTTGAACTTACGTTCAAGTGTATGAAGTGCATCTTGCACTTTTTCCTCTGTTATCAAACTAAAGATGACTGCTTTTTTAGCATCTGAGAACCCAAGTAAACTAAGCATTTCTGCACTAGCTGTTCCTTCTGCTCTTACAAGCATTTGCAAATTAACATCAAAAGATTGAATGATATCAGCAAAAAACTCCGCCTTTGTTCTTGGCACAATTGTTACCAAAAGTTCAAGACGATTGCTTTCAACTTTTTGAGAGGTTGCTTTTTTATTTTTATTCTTATCACTAGATGCCATAGTGTACCTCACATAAAGTCGATGACTTGTTCATCATCTGCGCCAAGTAGTCTTGACATAGTTGCACGCTCTTTAACCTTACGAGTTGCAATTGCTCTAAAGCCGAGCACTTGTATCGTAATAAGAGGCGTCATTGCAACCATAGCTACAATACCAAATGCTGATTCGAGCACCTTTGCTTCCCCATGCATACTTACACATACACCAATTGCAAAAGGCAAAATAAAACTGGATGTCAATGGACCAGATGCTACACCACCTGAATCAAATGCAATTGCTGTATAAAGTTTTGGAACTACCAAGCTCAATCCAAGAGAAATGATATAGCCTGGGATCAAATAATAAAGCAATGAGAAGCCATATATGATCCTCAAAATTGAAAGACCAATTGACAAGCCTACACCAATTGACAATGCTATAAGCATTGAGCGCTTTGATACAGCTCCTCCAGTAATCTCTTCAACCTGCGTATTTAGGATATGTACTGCAGGCTCTGCAAGAACAACAACCATACCAATAACAAATGCAAATATAATGACTATTGCTTGGTTACTAGAAGCCAATTGTTGCCCTATTTTATATCCAATTGGCATAAAGCCAACTTTTACTGCCATAAGGAATATGATAAGTCCTACAAACGTATAAATTATTCCAACACCAATTTGAATGAGTTTCTTTTTGGATAACTTTAGAACAACAAACTGCAAAATAATAAAGAAAGCCACAATAAGTCCAAGTGCTAAAGCAACTTCCCCAATTGTATGTCCTAAAGAACCACCAAAATGTGAACCCAAGTTTGCTTCTACTGAATAATCTTGAAGTTGATAATTTATTGAACCATTTGAGAACAATGATAATATCAATACTGCAAGAACAGGTCCTACTGAACAAAGAGCTATAAGACCAAAGCTGTTTTCATTTGC
>DBVO01000027.1:10012-10140 GCA_002308215.1 Christensenella sp. UBA1262 | reverse complement strand
GTAATAGGACCAGTTGTAACACCACCGGAATCAAATGCCATTGGTAAGAATGTGCTCTTGCCTGTTTCAAGTAAAACAGCTGCCAATGCGAATATGACCATATAGAAGAAAACGAGGATTAAAGACAA
>DBVO01000027.1:9734-9997 GCA_002308215.1 Christensenella sp. UBA1262 | reverse complement strand
ATTGCTATGACAAGGAAAATAGCAACGCCAATACCTACAATGGCTATAAGCAAGATATTGTTGATAGGAACTTGGCCAGCTAAAACACTAAGGTCTGGTTCTGCTATGGTAATTAAAACGCCCATTACAAAGCAAACAATAAGAAGCACTACTATGTTCCTAGACTTAGTAAGGCCGGATCCTACCATTTCACCCATAGGTGTCATTGCCATCTCGGCACCAAGGTTAAATAGGCCAATACCTATTACCAAAAATACAGCAGA
>DBVO01000027.1:9520-9652 GCA_002308215.1 Christensenella sp. UBA1262 | reverse complement strand
ATAAGTGCAATAGGTAAAACGCTGACGAGCGCGTCTTTGAATTTTGAAAACATAGACTTTGTCATCAGCACAAGGAAACCGTTTTGCATATTCACTTGTTTTGGTGTATTATTCTTCTTCATAAAACTACTA
>DBVO01000027.1:0-9447 GCA_002308215.1 Christensenella sp. UBA1262 | reverse complement strand
TTCTTGTTACAAATAATCAATTGTAATAAAAAAAATAACTCAACATATTAAAAATGCTTGACTTTTTGTTCAACAAATTTTAATTTGTTTTCATACGCAATAATTGCAGGTATATATGGGAACCAAGAAAATTTACGGAACACAAATAAAACATTATTCCCTTTACTATCTATTTCTTGTATTTTTAGCATTTTCAAGATCACTGATAGCATATGTTTTTATTATATCCAACGGATTTGCTCCTGGTGGCGTTGGTGGTATTTCATCCATTATTTACAACGCTACTCTTCCATATCGTCCTGACCTTGCCGCAACAATTTTTGACCCAGGTATTACGACAATTATTATGAACATACCTCTTCTTATAATTGCCGTCATTTACCTCAATAAACGTTTCGCTCTTAATACGATGCTTGTTGTTGCCGTTTATTCTGGATTCATGTATATGTTTGGTGCAGTAGGATTCCCGAAGTTCCTTGCTACAGATAATGGACTACTCCTTCTTGCAGCACTTGCAGGAGGTTGCATTAATGGTGTTATTTGTGGTCTTATGTTAAGAAACTCTATGTCAATGGGTGGCACTGACATACTTGGCAAACTTATTTATAAACACAACCCAGCCATAGAAACACACTGGATTATTTTTGGACTAGACCTTTTGACTTCAATAGCATCAGGTACATTAGGTATTTTGAAACTTGAAAAAGGAATCGGCGCATCTGAAGGAATGACTCTCGTTCTTAAGCCAATCATTTTCTCGATCATATCTATGATGGTTTCTTCTCAAATTGCCGATCAAATCATTGCTGGTCTACAATCATCAATCGTGTTCAATATTATATCGGATAACCCAGAAGAGATAGCAAAACAACTTACAACAAAACTTCATCGTGGTGTAACAATTTCTCATGGTATTGGATACTTCACTGGTAAAGAACATGAGGTGCTTACATGTGTCACATCAAAGCGCCAAATTAATAAGGTTAAAGACATTATTGCTGAAGCAGATCCAAAAGCATTTACCTTTATAACAAAAGCTCACGAAGTGCGTGGTAACGGTTTCCGCAGATTTGACTAATTAAAAAATTGCAAAAATAAAACAGGGCTTTGCCCTGTTTTTTTATTTCATTATTATTTTTGGAACTCTTTATTGCCCATCATATATTGATTCATTTTTTCAAGTTCAGAGCCATCAAAGTTACGCTTTCTTAATGGCTTTGCAGGGATACCTGCAACAAGAGTAAATTCATCAACATCTTTTGTAACAATTGCGCCAGTTGCTACAACTCCGCCCTTGCCTATTGTAACGCCAGGCAAAATGGTCGCTGCTGTATAAACTTTAGCATAATCGCAAATCTCTACACTTTTGTATGTTCTCTGCATATGATCATGCTCGCTATGGGTGTGAGTAAATATAGTAACATTCTCAGTAAGCATTACATGGTTACCCATCTTAACTCCACCTTTTGCATCTATATAACAACCAGAATTCCAAGATACATTATCTCCAAGTTCAATATTGTTACCAAAATTAAACTTACAATTCTCATTTGCTACAAATCCATCTCCACACTTTTTGAAAAGCTTTTTAGCAATAGCTTGGCGAAGTGGAATAGCAAATTCACAATTCATTCCATATGGAGTTTTATCAAGGCATTCCCAAAGAATATGCAAATTACGATCTAGCTCACTATATGGCAATTCTTTTGATTGTGGCATATATTCATTCCAAAGTTTAAACTGAGCAAGTTCTTCTTTGTCTAGCCCTTCAAAACCAATAAGAGCCAATGCCTTAACTGCATTCTCAGAATTAAGACCATTATCAATTAAACTACAAATTTTGTTAAGTCTTTCGCTTGTTTTCATAAGTATCCTCCACTTAACATAAATGTTACAATCAAATGTTTATAAACTCATATGAGCTAGTTAAACTATATTTTCTGCTATCTCAATGAAAATGCATATCTTGTTTTTGAATAGTATTTCTCGCCTTTTGGAAGTACTGCATTATCGAATGATTTTACGTTTACAGCATTTGGATATCCTTGTGTTTCTAAACAAAATGCTGATTGATATCCATATGTCTGCTTGCCTTGAATACCATCAAGGAAATTGCCAGTATAAAGTTGAATACATGGTCTATCTGTAAACACCTCAAGTAGAACTCCACTATTCTTACTATATGCCCATGCTTGAATTTTATCTGACCTTTGTTCATCTAAAACATAATTAAAATCATATCCACGAGCAATGTTTAAGAGTCTATCATTAGCCTTTATATCTCTACCTATTTTTTTAGGAGATGTAAAATCATATGGAGTATTTTTAACGTCGAAATAGTCACCATGTGGAATAAGTTCATCGTCTATATTTGTTAACCTTGATGCACCAATATAGAGTTCTGTATCAAGCACTGAATTAAAATCACCATCAAGGTTGAAATATGCGTGGTTCGTAAATGCACAAGGTGTTGATTTGTTCCCAAGAGCCTCATATTCAATATCAAGTGAATTCTCATTAGTTAAAGTATATTTTACGCTAACTCTTAAATCACCTGGGTAACCTTCTTCTCCATCTGGAGAAACTCGAGAAAACCTTATAAAGTCTGCCCCTACCTCAGCGACATATTCTTTCTTATTAAAACCAGACTCCCCACCATGGAGATGATTGTCCCCATCATTCTTAAAAAGCTTATAACTTTTACCTTCAAGTTCAAATCTAGCTTTCTCAATACGGTTGCAAACCCTACCTATAAAAGCATTGAAATAACAAGTATCACTCTCAAACTCATCTTCATCATTATAGCCAGCCACAACATCAATTAACTTACCATCCTTATTAGGAACGATAAGTTTTGAAATAATAGCACCAAAAGACAACAGTTCAACTCTCATCCCGTTGTCATTTTCTAGCACAAAAACTTTATGCCCTTTCTGTGTTGTTTTGAGAAGTTCTGCTTTCATTATTGCCCTCGTTTTTTGGCTTTTTATAATATTTTGATTTGTTGTGATTCTTTTTCTTCTTGTTATGGTTTTGTTTATTTTCCTTTGACTTCAGATGCTCCCCAATTGACGATGGCACATCTTCGACATGAGATACACCTGTTTCTATTAGTTTGACTTTCTTGCCTACGTAGTCACCTTTAAAATTGTAAGGAACAATCTCATCATAAGTAATCCCAAGATCTTCTAGTAATTGCTCAAATGGAAGTATATGGATGCCCTTGTGTTGTGAGCAATACATATAACGATAACACTTGCTTGTTTTATGTTTTACAAACACATCACATTCGGCTGGGTTATCTGTATATTCTCCCCCAAGACCCGCTATCTTTTGGACTATCGTATATATTTTAAGTGGGATTGTTCTTTCAAGTTTAGTTGAGAAACAATACTTTTTCCCATAGAACAATTTGTTCTCATTGGTTTTCTTAATTGAATCACGATCAAACTGAGTTGCCACATCAAAAGCAGCCACACAGAACCATTTATATGGTTCAGTCACAAAACGCTTAACAATGCCATCTTCAACTTTTCCTTTTGATAACGGATATTCATCTGCCATTTTTTCTGGAGACATATTGAGATCCTTGCACATACGGCGCACAATTTCCATTGTGGTTTTTGAGTCGTCATCGCTACGATGCAAACTCTCTGGCTCAATGCCATATGCCTCAGCTATCTTTTCAAGCGCTGTGCTTACAGATTTGCCTTCGTTAATTGTTTTATATACCTGTTGCTCATCAAAGAATGAATACTCAAAATATGGTTTTTCATAACGTTCGCAAGCCAATTGCAAAAAATTAACATCGTTAAGAACGGAATGCCCTATTACAAGTTGATTCTTTGCTTCTAAAATTCGTTTGATTTTGTCGTAACGAGCAACAAAGTTTGGCGCTGCATAAAATTGTTCTTTTGGATAACCTAGTTCTATTTGTGGTTCTCCGTTATATCTGGACAATCTAAATGGCGCTTCTGGATTAATTAGAATATCTTCTTTTTTGAGTATGTTAAAACGGCAGTCGCACAGTACGTAACCGAAACTGCACATATGCCTGCCGTCTGAACATTCGATGTCAAAAAATAAATAATTCATGTATTGTTATACTTCTATCAATTCGTATTCTCTAGATCCAAAGCCATGCTCAGCTGCTGCTTCAATTGTATGAACGCCATGTCTTGATTCCACACGCTCCAAGAAATGCTTTTGTCCTGGGTCATCTGTTCTTGAATAAACTATATCTATACAAGCTTGATCAATTGCGATAGGATCTAAAGATGCTAAGATTCCAATATCTTGCATGCATGGATCTTCTGCTTTTGCACAGCAATCACAGTCAACTGAGATGTTTTTCATAACATTGATAAATGCCATCTTACCATCAAAGTACTTGACGATTGAACTTGCTGCATCAGCCATACCTTCCAAAAACTCATCTTGCTTTGCACATCTTACCCATACAGAACGTTGATCATCTGTTTTACCAGCACTATGTATAAGGGATTTTCCGCGTGATGATGCACAACCAATGGAAAGTTGCTTTAATGCTCCGCCATAGCCACCCATTGGATGCCCTTTGAAGTGAGAAAGCACAAGCATGCTATCATAGTTTTCGATATGTCTGCCAACCTTATTCTCTTTGAGAATCTTTCCATTTTCAATTGGCAAGACTAAATCATCATCATTTTCATCCATGATGTCAATATCAAAAAACTCATCCCATTGATGTTCATGCATGAGACGGAAGTGCTTCTTTGTTGTGTTTCTAGCTCCACCATAAGCAGTATTGCATTCAACAACAGTACCATTCACACGCTTGACCATAGGTGCCCAAAATTCAGGCTTCAAATAGTTTTGATTCCCTTTTTCACCAGAATGAAGTTTTACTGCAACTTTACCAGGAAGCTCAATATTTAAAAGATTATAAAGCTCCACTACCTTTTCAGGTGTGATTTCCTTAGAAAAATAAACTTTTGATTTCATTTATATAAACTCCAAGTTTTAATATAGATTTATTGAGCAACAATGCTATTGTTGCTCATAACCACACACTTTACATACACCTAAGTCATTATAATCGTGGTCTGCATAATTAAATTTTCCGCCACAATCATTTTCGCACAAATGCCAATGCCCTTGCGCATTAGACTGCCAGTGTGCAGTATCAATATCATGTCCTATTGCAGGAATAGATTCGATGTATACATAACCGCAAACCGAACATGTATATTTTTTAAGGCCATTTGAAGTACAAGTAGCTTCTCTATAGATGGTACCTACATCAAATGTATGAGTTGCATAATCAAATTTTTCACTGCACCCATCGTGAGTACATTTATGCCAATGGTGATCATTATTGCTATACCATTTCAATGACTTTTCATGGCCTAATGCTGGAATTTGAGTTCTAAGAATATAACCACATACCGTGCATTGTCTAACGCTCATGCCTGACTCAACACATGTAGGCTCTTTTGTTATTGTTGCATTACCATATGTGTGAGATGCTTGATCAAAAGTATCTCCACAAGTTTGGCATGTATGCCAATGAATGTTCTCATCTGCTTCCCATTCTCTAGACTTATTATGTTCTGTTCTAGGAATATCACGATTTCTTGATCTACCACAAACTGTGCAAGTATAAACTATTACACCAGGATTTTCGCATGTAGCTGCTCTTTCAACATGGCCTTCATCCCAACTATGCAAAGCATTATCTATTTTTTCTTCGTTGTTATTTGAACAAGCGTGCCAATGTGAATCTTGATTGCTATACCATCCGCCAACTATGTTGTGACCAGTTGCTGGCAACACATCTGCTCTTTGGAATCCGCAGGTAGTGCATGTATACACAACTCTACCATTATTTTCACAAGTTGCTTGAGCTTCAACAACACCTGCATCGAAAGTATGAGTTCCGACACTAGTGCGTTCGCCACAACCATTTTCACACTCATGCCAATGCTCAGTGGAATTTGATTCCCATTCAGCACCTGCTCTATGTCCGAGTGCAGCTACTTCACTATCGCGATAGGAATCGCCACATTTTGTACACTTGTGCAATGTATAACCAGCATTTGTACATGTAGGTGCCACAACTGTCTCTTGATAGTTATGGTTGCAAACTACAACTCGGCTAGCACTGCCTTGTTTACCACTACAAGCATACATCACAACAAGTATGCTAAGCACAAGTAGCGTGGCAAAAACGCAAACTAAAGCTTTTCTAAAAAAAGATCTCATTTCTATTCCGCTAATGCGGACCCCTTATCAAACAGCATACAAAAGCGCATACTGCATTATTTATCATGCAATGATAAATTAATGATAAACGCAAATTTGGAAAAAAGCAATATAAATATAAAAATAATTCTTAATAAAATAAATAATTGACAAAGTGCATTAAAAAATGGCCTACTGGCCATTTATTTAGTGAATTAAATTGGCTTAAGACTTATGAAATATCCCGGCGCAACTACTAATGCAAAAAATGCTAAGCTCACAATTTCAAATACGCCCAAGAACTTGAGACCGCCCTTTGGATATTCACGAACATAAATACGATAGTTTATAACTGAAGCAAGCGAACCTATGATGGACACAAGTCCAGCAGAATCAAGGCCATAAAGTAGTGCCCCTTTATTCACAGCAAATGGGTATAGAACAATCGCCGCAGGAACATTAGATATTACTTGGCTCAACAAAATTGAAGTCCAATACTCTCTTCCAGCCACCACTTTTTGCAAGAAACCAGCAACCTTTTCGCTGGATGCAATTGTAGATGAGAAGACAAAGAAACAAAAGAATGTGATAATAAGTAAATAATCTGTTTTCAGCAACACTTTTGGATCAAAAATGATTACTGTAACGAGTATCATTAGCGCAATATAATACCACGCAGCAAAACGCGATACTATCATCCATATGACTATTAAGAACAAAAACAAATAAGTAAGTCGTTTTGGAGTGTTATCTTCTAGCGAGTCTGCAGGATATGCATAAACTGGTATATCCGTCTTCTGTTTAATGTTTTTTGAAAACAAAATAATTACAAAAAGTACCAATAGAACACCGGAAATTGCACATAGTGGTGCCATATACCCAACAAAATGCCACACGCTTACACCAGACTGCCCAAAGATAAAAAGATTTTGTGGGCTGCCAAATGGCATGAGCAAAGATCCTCTAATTGCGGCTATGTTTTGCATAGCAAGTATAGGCAAAATGTACTTCTCTTTGTTAGCCGCTCTAAAAAGGAATATCGTTAATGGCACGAATATTATCAATGACACGTCATTGGTGACAAACATTGACGTGAAGAACACAGCAAAAACAAGAAATAGTCCAAGGCCAACGCCAGATTTTATCTTTCCAGCGAGTCTAATGATAGGGTTAAAAATCTTTTCTTTCTTGAACCCCTCAAGTACTGTTAACATCAAAAACAATGTACCAAGTGTGCGCCAGTCAATCTCTTTCATTAAACTGACATTAGGACGAATAACGCATACGACAACAAGGGCAGCAACTACTGCTACCCAAACCATCGCTTCTCGCTTCATTTCATCAAAGAAATTTTTCGCCCCAATCTTTGACATGTTATTTTAGTTCTTTGCCTACGGCAAAAGCCTTTGCCACTTCTTCTCCTACAAGATTGTATGTCAAATTAAATGGATCAAATGCGATAGGTGCAACCTTTTTAATATCGACCTTCCCATCAGTAAGTGCAGATTCATCTACGCTAACGTTTACTACTTCACCTTTTAAGATACAAGTATCGAGGTTATACTCTTTTACTCTGCATTCAATGCATACTGCCAACTCATTAATGATTGGTGCGTTCACATATTCGCTCTTTGTTACGGTAAATCCTGTGCGCTCAAATTTATCAGGCACAATGTTCCCGCTTGTTATTCCAACGTAGTCACAAGCTGCAACATGCTTTGCATCTGCCATACTAACAGTAAATGCACCCGTTTTTGCAAAGTTTTTACATGTCTTATGACCAGGTGACAAACAAACTGAAATTTCATTCTCTTCACTTATTCCACCCCATGCTGCATTCATAGCATCTGGCTTACCATTTTCATCATATGTAGCTATAATCCAAACTGGTTGTGGATACGATAATGGTTTTGCCCCAAAACTTTTTCTTGCCATAATATATCTCCTAATAATTTATTTCATAGAATATTTTTAACTTCGTTAAGAGTCTTAACAACACAGTCAACGCCATCTGGGATTTTGTCAATCTCTTGGCCTCTTGTAAAATAACAAGTGTGAATGCCTGCATTTATGCCNNCCCCAGCCATATCAGATGTTAAAGAGTCACCAATAATAATTGATTCTTCTTGCTTACAGATAACACCATCAACTCGCATCCTATCAAAACAACGCGTAAAGAACTCTTTGTCTGGTTTTTGAACACCAATATCTTCGGATACGAAAATGTAATCAAAATATTTATCAATGCCACCAACAGCTAGTCTATGTTTTTGCTGTTCATATGGCCCATTGCTTGCCGTAGCGAGAATATATTTACCATGCAAGTACTCAAGCATCTCTAATACGAATGGTTCAAGAATTGCGTTATCAAATATCTGAGTCCTAAAAAACTCCTCAAACGCTAATCCATCACCTTCTATCCCAAGAGCCTCAAATACCTTGTCCCATCTTTCTTGTTGGATCCTTTCAAAGGAAATTTCTCCCTTTTCTAGTCTATGCCAAAAACCCATATTAATATCATGAAAAACATCTAGCATATAAGGCTCATAAGGCATAAATCCAAAATGCTCAAAGCCATGCTTCATTGCCCATTTAACGTATTCTTCAAATGATAGCAATGTGTTATCTATATCAATGAATACAACTTTTATATTGTCGTTTTTGAATGTTAAAGTGCCGTTATTGCGATTTATAAGCTGATATGCAATGCGTGGAGAATGATCTCTTACATAAATGATGCCGCACTTTTTAAAGCCACACTTCTCAACTGCTTTTTGCATGACAACGTTATCTTCATGAGTGTCAATACGCACATTGTTCTCAAATGTAAGAGCAAAATCCACGGCGACTTTTAATATGCCATTTACTTTAAAATCACTAGCTATTCTATGAATTGTTATGTATGGTTCATCGTTTATCCACTTGCCATTTTCGATCTCTCTATAGCAAGGGTCTTCTCCAAATAGGAGAGCAAAGACACCATGTATACCTGTGTCATCATAAATAACATAGCTTGTCCCTTCATCTGTTAGATCCTGTTCAATCATGTCTCGTGGTGGATAATTATTGCTCCACTGATCAGGGTTTCCAGTACGTGCCATAAACACTTGTGCTCCTAAGTACAAGTTCCAAACAGTCTCTAAATCGTTTATGTCCGCTTTCCTAACCTTCAACATAATCAATAATCCAAGAGTCTCCCGGAAGCACTTCACTGCAAGTGCATTC
>DBVO01000012.1:217-4076 GCA_002308215.1 Christensenella sp. UBA1262 | reverse complement strand
CAATATCATCTAACGCTTTTCGTTCTTCTTCATTAAAATGTCTCTCATAGTCAAGAGATTTTGTATAGATATCAGGATGGATACGTCGTATCTCATCACTGCAATTTTCGTCATTGAAGATGATAACTTCATCTACCGCTTTCAAATTAAGTAGCATGAATTTCCTATCTTCTTGGTTGTTGATAGGACGACTATCTCCTTTTAATTTCTTGACAGATTCATCGCTATTGAGTAGTACAATAAGTCTATCACCTAGAGCTTTGGCTCTGTTTAAGAATTCAACATGTCCTCGATGCAAGATATCAAAGCATCCGTTTGTTAAAACGAGTTTCATACTGATCTCCAAATAAGTTTTTTATCGATATCTTTAACATCGGTATCAAAAATACCAATGTCAAAGAATATGTCTAGTTTTTGTTTTAGATGCGTATACGCATAGTTCAGAACTGGTAACGTTTTAATGTTATCTTTGTCTCCAAACATGTGTAAAATATATGTTTGTTCTAACAGTTCTGTGAATGATTTGTAACTGGTATTGTGTAAAACATTCCAATAGAAGATATTACTCACATACGGATAATCATCCAGTATTAAAGGATACAGAACATTGGCAGTTGGCGGTAGTTGCTTTGTTTGATCATAGAAGTGTTGTGTAAACAAAGTCTCATCGTAGAGATTTTGTCCAACCATGGTTTCAAACATGTTCAACCATTTTTCAACATAACCACCTTTTCTGATTTCCTTACAGTTTAGCAAGAATGTTCCACCGTTAAATAGCAAATCAAATAAGCAGAAATTCCTTCTACACATATCACCATGGAAAAGATGGTTTTGATTGAATGTCATACCAACCAAATTATTTCCCATGTCGATGTTGTATAGTTCTGTAAGGTCTTTCAGGATTAAAGTGTCAGCATCCAAATGTAAAACACGATCAACATTGTAGAATGTAGGAAGATTTGGAATTAAGAATCTAGGATAGAAGTTATCCCATTGATGTTGTACTTGTGCGATATTTTTGATTCTATCTGCGATCTCTTTACCAAGTACAATGACTTGTACATGGACATCTTCCAACTCCTTAAATTTATCAAAGACTGTCAAATCGGATATAAATCCGGTTATTACAACTATATAAAAGTAAATCTCAGTATCTTTGTTCTTATGTGCAATAATGCTGTACATACTAAGTTTACAGAGATCTACGTAATTGTCATCGAGAGAGTATGCGATATGTAAAACGTTTTTCATGATAATTCCTTTTAACGGAATATGCTCTTCTTGATGGATTTTTTCATGATGTAGCAATTTTCATCAGCATCAAGTACGCATCGTTTTCCAGATTGGATATACAATCCAACATAAGAATCATGATCTATATTGAATGTAGAATCTTGATTGAGTATGGTGTTACAGGAACAATTTGGAAGAAGAGTACATTTTGTATCATCGCGAACAAATAAACGATTCACTTTACCTTTGATGGTAAGTTCACATTTAAGTCCGTACAGATTAGCAACGAATCCATTTTCTTCTACCAGAACTTTACCAAACATGCTTATGATTCGATTACAAGTTCCTTTGACAATAACCGTACCGCCTTTGTTGACAATGAGACGATCCGTTTCGCCTTCTATCATCAGAGTCTTACCAGAAGGAACTATGATTTTTTCATCATAGTTTTTGCTTATGATAGCATTCTCTTCTAATGTTATAGCTTGTTGCGCGAATTCCATAATTCTCTCCAAAATGGCAGTCCAGCTAGGAGTCTGCCACTTAGAATCATGCTTGGTTTTTATTATGAAATTGCCATTTATAACCTTTGTGTTGTTTTGCGATGCCTCTACAGCATTCAGCTACATGCTTTGTCTGAAATCCTTCTTTAGTGGTAGCGCTTAGATTTTTGTAAGTCATTATAACTTTTCCTGTATTTATATCTATTTTGTCAACTGGTATACTTTTATCTGGTAGAATGTGGTTTCGCTCGGTACGTTTCGCATCGATTTTTTGTTGAATCTCTGGATCTTCGTCATGCTGTATCCATCTTTTTCCTCGGAGAATAGACCCAATTTCAGATTGTTTTAACCCATACTTTTCTCCTAATTTTTTCTGTGTTATACTGTTGGTAGCATACTCTATGCGTATTGATTTAGCATCTTGGTTCGAAATCTTTGCTTTAGCGTCTTTTTCTTCTTTAGTCTTTTGTATGTGGCAAGACTTACATAAAAGTTGGCATTTTTGCAATTCATTCTGTATAGTGTCCATACTGTATGATAGATGCTTTGCTATGGATATATCTTTAGAGTTACTATCAATATGATCGAATTCTAAGTTTTCTGTACTACCACATCTAACACATTTTCCACCAAGTTGTTCTATGAGTTGACGTCTTCTTTTATGATAATGGTTTAAACTTGATTTAGCGTGTTGTTCTTTATTTTGCATGGTTACCTCCATAGTTGTAAATATTAGACTATAGAGTAATATATACGTAAAAAGAAAATGGTGATCCTGCCTGGGTACGATCCAGGACTAGAAGACTCAAATTCTTCTGTGCTACCAAATTACACCACAGGACCATCTCGAACTCTATACAATAAAGACCATAACAAACAAAATAATCAGGATGCTGGTGTTACCCAGCATCCTGTATAAGATAAAGAATTAGGGCCATTCTCCAAGCGGAGCTTTGAAACCTTCAATGTTTTCGAATGCAGGATTCTTATCAGAAACTGCACCCGTTACAGCATCAACAAAGTAGCAAAGACGAGTATTGCCGAAGATGAACTGAGCATTAGCTTCTTTCGGACCAACCTGCTTGCGCAGAACAACATGCTTCGAATACGGCTTCGGGAAATTCGTGGCCATGAGATTAGCATAAGCCTGAGCGAACTTCACAGTGATAGCTTCATCATTGAGGACTTCGTCTTCAATCCAGAAACCATCTTTCACATCATAAATGGTTTCACCAGAAGTCTTGTGCGTGATCATGACAACAAACACATCAGCACTCTTCTGGTCTTCAACCATATCAACGACCTGAAAGACGTTGGTGATGGTTTCGATAGTACCATCGTTTTCTTTGTTCAGATAGTCCTTGAGAACAATCTGCGATTCAAAGAACCGATAGTCCTTACCATACTTGTTGAACATGTACTGCTTGTCAGTAGAGATGGTGTTCTCTACAACCAGACCAGCCGTTGCGGCAACAGCAGTCGTTTCGGTAGTCACAACGGATTTGTCTTTCTTCTCTTTTTCACACGCCGAGAAGACCAGCATGGCTGCAACAGCAGCAAGGATGAGTTTTTTCATTTGTTACCTCATGCGTTGAGTTGTTTCTTCTTATAAGTATAGGCTACACCTGCGACAGCAAGCGCGATAAGAAGCGTAACAATAGGAGTGGGAAGAGGAGAACCAGATACAGTTGTATCAGTGATTACAGGTTCACCAACCATGGTGTATAACCCGAAATTAACTTCATAGCCAGTAGAGTTATACATAAACAGTTGAGCTACTGGCATACCAGGATTAATTTTATCCTGACGAGCCATGTAACGAGATGTGTAAGCTCCGTTTATTGGAGTGTAAGATGAAACTTCTGTTGTTCCATCAGTCATCCAAATTTCTGCAGTATCACCAGCTTTAAAGTTGCCTAAGTAATAAGCATTCCGATTATAGTGAGCTGTACCAGCATTATAATCATAACCATCGAATGATTTTACGTTATCACCTAAATTTGTAGCATGGTTATCCGTCTTATCTCCGTTGAGATAATAGCCATACTGCGTAATACCCATATTACTGAGTGTTTCAGTTTGATCTCCGGAGAAGATGTTGTTGATGTAGTCTGTCAGATACA
>DBVO01000012.1:0-135 GCA_002308215.1 Christensenella sp. UBA1262 | reverse complement strand
TACCAAATCTGCTCAACATCATAGACTGGAGCAGCAAATGTTCCTAGTGCGAAAAAAGAAAAGAGAGCAATAAATAAGAATTTTTTCATTGTTGTTTCCTCGCATGTTGATTGTTTTGCATAACATGCGTAAAAG
>DBVO01000058.1 GCA_002308215.1 Christensenella sp. UBA1262 | reverse complement strand
CTATTTGATTTTCTTGATGAGGATCAGAAAAATGCTAAATGCCTTTCATCTCTTGAAGAGTTAGCATCTGTCCCAGCTGATATTGTAGTTTTAGCTGTTACAGGTATTGCTGGTCTTTGGGCTGCTGTTGCTACATTGAAACGTGGTGGAACTCTTGCAATAGCAAATAAAGAGACAATTGTATCTGCAGGACGTCATTTAAAGGCACTAGAGAAGAAATACGGCGGTAAGATTCTTCCTCTTGACACAGAACATTCAGCATTGTTTTGCTGCTTAAAAGGCGAAGACAAAAAGTCTATTAAGAAATTGACACTAACAGCCAGTGGTGGAGCTCTTAGAGATGTTCCAATTTCAAAACTTCCAAAAGTAAAAGCTGATGAAGCACTTAAACACCCAGTATGGAACATGGGTAAAAAGGTGACTATTGATTCAGCAACTCTATTTAATAAAGGTCTTGAAATTATAGAAGCAATGAGACTTTTTGAAGTCGGCGCTAATGATGTTTCTGTGCTTATGCACAGAGAATCAATTGTGCATTCGCTCGTAGAGTTTTCTGATGGAAGTCAAAAGGCTTTATTATCAGTTCCAAATATGGCTCTTTCTATTGAAACAGCTCTTTATTATCCAGATCATCCACAAAACTATAGCGTAGATCCTCTTAATTTGGCTAAGATTGGTACTCTTAATTTTGGCGAGCCAGATTATGAAAGATATCCATGTTTAAAAATCGCTATGAATGCTGCAAATTCTGGTGAAGGTGCTTGCATCGCAATTTCATCTGCGGATGAAGTTCTTGTTGATTTGTATTTGAAGGATAAGATTAAGTTCTCAGATTTCGAAAGAGTTCTTGATAAAGTTCTTGCTAAGTTCAAAAAAGTAGGCAATGTAGAACTTGATGAAGTTCTAAGCATTGACGAAGAAGCAAGAAAATATACATATAGTTTGCTTGGTATTAAATAAGCATAATTGGTGACAACGTGATTTTGACACTTACTGCGGTTACAGCCGCGCAAGTTTTTACCTATATTGGCTACGTCATTGTCGCACTTCTAGCGCTTATGGTGATGATAGTTGTGCACGAACTCGGGCATTATACTGCGGGTAAGCTTTTAGGTTTCAAAATTGACGAGTTTTCAATAGGATTTGGTCCAGCAATCTTTAAAAAGAAGAATAAAAAGAACGATGAAACCTTCGCACTTCGTATTTTCCCATTAGGTGGCTTCTGTGCTTTTCATGGTGAAGATGCAGAAGAAAACAAATTGGATGAAGAAGGTAATCCTATACTTGATGAAGAAGGTAATCCAGTAAAGGATAATCAAGCGTTTAATGCTCAAAAGCCTTGGAAGCGTCTTATTGTATTGTTTTCAGGCGCTTTTATGAACTTTTTGAGCGCAATATTCATTATTACGATATATTTCGCCGCATATGGCCAAATATTGCCAGCAATAGTTAATACGCATAATGAAGCTCAAGTAATTGCTGATGCACGAGAAAGCCAGTTTTTAGAAGGCGACGTCATATTATCTATTAATGGCAAGCAAGTTAATATTCTTTTACAAGAAGATCTTGACAAAGCCTTTGCCAAACTTGGTGATAGCGCCAAATTCAAGGTTTTAAGAAATGGTAAAAGAATTATTATAAACACAAGCAAATATTGGTATTCGCCTTTCTCAGACGGTGATTACATTTATTCAATAAATGGAAACCAACTTGAAACAGCTGTTCCTTATCAAGATTTAGGAACTGTGCCGGAAGCAAATACTGACGAAGAACTGACTCTTGTAATCGTCAGATACAATGAAAACAATGAAATAGTATCTCAAAGCGGTGCAAAAGTTCAGAGAGGAAAGGTTGCAGAAGACCCAAGCGGATATTATGGATATGGCTTTGGAATTACAAGGACTATCCAAAGAGCAAAACTTCCGTTTTTCCTCGCACTTGGTAGATCTTTTGGCTTCTGTTTCTTCGTAGTATTTAAGATTCTAGCTTCGCTAGGAGCTCTTATAACTGGAAAGATTGGACTAGAAAATGCTGGTGGAACTATCACAACAATCACTACGATTGCGAAGATGAGCTCACTTGGATTTGATAGTTTCTTATATGTAACAGCAATCTTATCTGCAAACCTTGCAGTAATGAACTGGTTGCCATTCCCAGCATTAGATGGCAGTCGCATGCTATTTACGCTGATTGAAATGATATTTAGAAAGCCTGTACCAAGGAAAATAGAGGCGATAATACACACGGTGGGACTTATACTGCTTGTAGTACTAGCTGTATTTTTAGATATATTCCACCTTGTCAAATCATAAAAGGTATTTGTCCTAAAATTAGTGCATTATGAGTGATATTATTAGAAGGAAAACAAGACTTGTCTCCGTAGGAGACATAAAAATCGGCGGTGGTTCTCCAATTACCGTTCAATCTATGCTTAACACAAAAACAGTCGACGTAGATGGTTCTATAAAGCAAATTGAAAAATTGCGTGCTGTTGGTTGTGATTTAATTCGTCTTGCTGTGCCTGATGAAAATAGTGCACATGCATTTGGCGAAATTGCTAAGAGAACAGGGCTTCCACTTATTGCAGATATTCATTACAATTATAAACTTGCACATCTTGCTTTAGATAATGGAGCTAAAAAAATCCGTATGAACCCTGGCAACATGCAAGATTTTGCTCAAATTAAGCCTCTTGCTGACAGAATGCGTGATTTAGGAGTTCCTGTTAGAGTTGGAGTTAATGGCGGATCTCTCGATGATAGATTTAAAGGGATGAACGAAGTTGATGCATTAGTAGAAAGCGCTCTAGAATGTGCTAATATCTTTGAATCAGCTGGAATGAGAGATATAGTAATTGCAATTAAATCAAGTAATACTGATATAAATATCAGAGCTAACGAGAAGTTAGCAAGTATGTGCGATTATCCGCTTCATATTGGTGTAACAGAAGCTGGAACGCTAAGAACAGGCCTTGTAAAGTCTTCTATAGGCATCGGAACGCTACTTAGAGAAGGTATTGGTGATACTATAAGAGTTTCACTTTCTACAGATGTTGTAGAAGAAGTACTTGCAGGCAAAAAGATACTTCAAACTCTTGGAATTAGAAAAAATGCAGTTGAAGTAGTTGCATGTCCAACTTGTGCAAGAACTGAAATTGATGTAGAAGAGTTTGCAAATAGAGTAGAGCTCTTAACTGCAAATGTTGAAAAACCACTTACTATATCAATTCTTGGATGCCCGCTTAATGGAATTGGTGAGGGTGAAAATAGTGATTTAGGTATTGCCGGCGGTAAAGAGAAGTCAGTAATATTGAAAGATGGAAAGATTTTTAAAACTGTACCATCTAGTGAGGTTTTTGAGGAGTTCAAAAAACTTTTAGATGAAAAATTGGTGTAAGTATTTTAAAAAATCAGCATTTTTATAATACTTTACATCATAAATGAGAAATTATGACAAATAAGTTTATTGAAGAGTTTAATAAAGCAGGCGGAGATAAATTTGGAATGATCAAATTTACAAACGCAAGCTATAATAAATCGACGAGAGTACTTGACATTAAGTTTATCATCGATGCTTTTGAAATGCGCAAATTCTCAGATGATGATAAAAATGAAGTCCAACGAATCTGTGAAAACTTATTTGGCGGTGTTAAGGTAAATGTATCGTATATAAAGTCATATGCTGATGAAAATGTCGTTAAAAATAAAGTAGTTGAGTTCTTTAACAAGAATAATCAAATGATTTTTAGACGTCTTAAAGATGAAAATCTGGTTATTTCTGTAGATAATAGTGAAATTATTGTAAAGCTTGTTTTTGATACTCCAACTTTCATGATGTTAAAAGCTGGTGATCTATTAGAAAAACTCGTAGAGTTTTTAGATCATAACTTTAACCAGTTTATTACTGTTGAGACTGAAGAAATAGTTGTTGACCTAAAACAAATTAAAGCAGAAGATGATTTGTTTATTGAAACTTCTATTAGTGATGATTCAAAAGCACGAATTGTTAAGGTAGAAGTAGGTGATAAGATTTATTCCAGAGGTAAAATAGAGGGAATTCCTCACAAGCCAGGCTATATTATCGATGTTAAGAGTGCAAATGATAATGCAGTTTTATGCGGCAAAATGTTTGCAATGTCAAAATTTATGTATAAAAACAAGAAATTTGACTCTCAAAATCCATCTAATGAGCCTGAAAAACTTCCACTTGTTAGATTCTTGTTAGATGACACTACTTCAAAGATATCTTGTGTTTGTTTCCCAAAGCCAGAAGAGCTTAAACAAATTGAAAGCATTGAAGATGGGGCACCAATTGTATGTGTAGGAAAAGTTGGTGTTTCAACTTATGACAGTGCATTGTCATTTACTGTTTCTGCTATTTTCGAATGCGATATTGATTATGATTCAATTCATCTTCAATCCGTTAAACCAGTGCCTAAAAAATACACAACAGTTGTCCCAAAACCATATATGCCAATTGGCCAAAATAGCCTGTTAGATAACGAAAAAACTATACCAGACTACTTTAAAGGGAAGACTTTTGTGGTTTATGATTTAGAAGCTACAGATAAGTTAATTTCATCTGCAGAAATTATTGAAATTGCTGCTTGTAAGATCGTTGATGGTATTGAAACTGAAACATTCCAAACTCTTGTTAGACCAAGTTGTAGTATTTCAAGAGAAATCACTGAGCTAACTCATATTGATAATTTAATGGTAGCTGATGCTCCAACAATTGAAGAAGGGTTACCAGACTTTTTCAAGTTTACACGCGATTCAATTCTTGTTGGTCATAACATTTCTGGATATGATTATCCGCTCATTAAGATTTATGCGGACAAATATGGTTACATATTTGATAATGAATTAAAAGATACATTGCTCCTTGCTCGTCAGTATCTCACTGAGTTGCCTAACTTTAAACTTGAAACAATTTCTAAAGTATTTGGTATTACACATGAGAATGCTCATAGAGCATTAAGTGATGTTATGGCAACTGTTGAAACATTAAAGATAATTGCAAGAAGAATGTAATCAATTTGGAAATTGATAATATTTTATTAATAATTATATTAATTTGCTTGCATTTTATTTTTAAATATGATAAATTTTAGATACTTAATAGTAACCTACTATGAGTGAGCGACGGCTCACTCTTAGTTTTGTAAAGGGGTTTTGTTATGGCAGACAGTCAAAAACTTGTTGAAGATAATGTGCGTTTGGACGTCGAAAATTTAGTGAATGAAACGCTAGAAGCGTTTGATGGCGTTGAACTTGTCGAATTATCTTTTAAAAAAGAGTATGGCAACTTGAATGTTACAGTATACCTTTGGAAAAAATCTGGGATTGACTTAAATGATTGTGAGGAAGTACACAATGCATTGTCTGCAAAACTTGATACAATCGAAAATGAATTGCCAGATATGTATGTGTTAAACGTATCATCCAGTGGTCTTGATCGTAAAATTGTATCAGATGATGATTTCCGTCGTGCATTAGACACAGAAATAGAAATCGTCAAATCCAATAAGGATAAAGCACATGGCATACTCAAAGAGTATGATGCAGAAAAATTTACAATAATTCTCACAGGCAAGAATGTTGCCGAGAGAACATTTGATAGAAATAATAATTTGAAAGTACAACCGTACATCAGGTTTTAGGAGGATAAAAACAATGATGAACAAAGAGTTCTTCCAAGCTCTCGATGACTTGGAAAAAGAACAACGAATCTCAAAAGAATCAATGATTGAGTCGATTGAGGCTGGCCTTGTTTCCGCTTACAAGAAAGAATATGGCTATGCAAGCCAAATTTCTGTCCGTCTCAACGAAGAAAAGATGACCTACAAAGTATATGGTCACAAACTCGTTGTCGAAGAAGTTGAAGATGAAGAATCTCAAATTTCTCTCGAAGATGCTCAAGATATTGATAAGAAATACAAAGTGGGCGACGTTGTTATTGAAGACATTACACCAAAGGATTTCAGCCGTATCGCAGCTCAAACCGCAAAACAAGTTATTCTTCAACGTATCAATGATATGAAAAAAGAAATGATTTTGAACGAAATGAGCGATAGAACAGGTGAAATTTTGAGCGCTATCGTAAGACGTAAAGAAGGTAATACTGTTTACGTTGAAATTACTGGTACTCAAATGGAAGGTGTTATGACAATTAACGACCAAGTTCCTACTGAGAATTATAACGTCAATGACGTTATTAAGGTCTATGTAAAGAAGATCCGCGACACACAACATGGCGCACAAGTTGTTGTTTCTCGTAGTGCTCCAGGTTTTGTTCGTAGACTTTTCGAACTTGAAGTTCCTGAAATTAAAGCTGGTCTTGTTAAAGTTGCAGGAATCGTTCGTGAAGCAGGCTTCCGTACAAAAATCGCAGTATATAGTGAAGATCCAAACGTTGACGCAGTTGGTAGCTGCATTGGTAACAAAGGCGTTAGAGTTAATGCTGTTGTTGCAGAACTTGGCGGTGAAAAGATTGACGTCATCGAATATTGTGAAGATCCACTTGAATACATTCCACGTGCTCTTTCTCCAGCACAAGTGCTTATGGTTTCCATTAATGAAGATGAAAAGAATGCAAAAGTTATCGTTCCAGATGAGAAACTTAGCCTTGCAATCGGAAGAAGTGGTCAAAATGCAAGACTTGCTGCAAAACTTACTGGCTGGAAGATTGATGTTAAACCATATTCTAGCTTGAATGTAAATTCAGAAGCAGATGCCGAATAACGTAAAAAACCTTCGAATGTGCTGTGTGTGTAGACAGCATTCAGATAAATCGGAACTAATCCGTTTTGTTAAGTCAAAGGACGGTAGCATTTCTATTGACCAAACGAAGACAGCGGAAGGAAGAGGAGTTTGGGTGCATAATAACTCAGAGTGCATAGAGAAGTTAAAAAAGAAAAAACTTTTGAATGCTGCATTTAAATGTGTAGTAGACGAAAGTGTATATGAGGGTTTAAGTGAGTGATAACTTTGATAAAATCGTATCATATATTGGGCTTGCACAAAGAGCAGGCGCAGTTTTGTATGGTGAAGATGTCATAGAAGACAAACTTAAATCTGCAAAACTCTTATTAATTGACGCCAATGCGCCAGAAAAGTATGTAATAAGAGTTGAAAAGAAGTTTAATAGTCTTCCAACCTTTAGGTTGGATGGGCTTAGAGAGGCTCTACATCGTGACAATGTAAATGCTGTTGCAATAACTAATGAGAACCTCGCTAACGCAATTATCGATATTTTGAGGTGAATATGCCAGATATCAAGAAAGATGCAAATGTTGACGCTGTAAAACAACTTGCGGCATTCAAACAATCTAAACTTGCAGACATCAATGATGCCATCTCCAAGCAGAAATCAAGAGCTGCTATTTTGCTATCCTCAATTAAAGCAAAAAGAGCTGAACTTTTTGAAGCGGAAGAACAAAAACGCTTGCAAGAAGAAGCTATTCTTCAAGCCAAAAAAGCTGAAGAAGCAAAGGCTAGCAAGCAAAAAGTTGAAGCTCCAGCTCCTGTAGAAGAAGCTAAAGATGAAAAGCCTGTAGTTGAACCAAAAGTTGAAAAGAAACCAGAAGCTGCTCCAGAAAAGAAGAAAAAACAGCCAAAGGTTAATAATCCTGCAGATAGTGATTTTGTTCAAGAGACTGAAGAAGTTTTGCCAAACGGTGAAATGAGACGTATTTATGTCCCACCGACACCGGAAAAGAAACCAAAAGTTCAAACAAGAGTTTTTGGTCAAAACGGATATCAAGCTCCTAGAAACAATCAAAAACCTCAAGGTGATTTAAAGCAAAATCCTGCACAAGCAAAACCAGGGTTCAAAAAGGCCACGCCATCACTTGAAAATATGCCACAACAGTTCCCACCAAAGCCAGGTTCTCAACAAAAAGGCAAGAGTGGTAAGCAAAACGCAAATAATAGTGGTAAATTTGATGACCGTTCAAATAAAATGAACAAGCGTGACCTTATGAAGAAAGGTTATCTTGTTGATGATCGTATTTCATATGATGAAGACGGTGAAGAGATTGTACGTAGCTATAAGGTTCCAAAGAATCGTGGTGGCGGAAACAGCGCAACAGTTGTTATTGAACATGCAGTTATTACAACTGATCCAGTACCAATCAAAACACTTAGTGAAAAGATTGGTAAGTCAGCAGCAGAAATCGTTAAGACATTGTTTGTCCTCGGTATTATGAAGACAATTAATGACAGTATTGATTTCGATACAGCTGAACTTGTGGCAAGCGAATTCAAAATTACTCTTGAATTTAAGCCAGATGTTACACTTGAAGAAACACTCAATGCAAAACTTGATATAGATGAAGTTGAAGACATTGATAACCTCAAGCCACGTCCACCAATTGTCACAATTATGGGTCACGTTGACCATGGTAAAACATCACTCCTTGACTACATTAGAAAAACTAATGTTACAGGCGGTGAAGCTGGTGGTATCACACAACACATTGGTGCTTACACAGTTACACTTAATGGTCAAAAGATTACATTCTTGGATACTCCAGGCCACGAAGCATTCACATCAATGCGTGCTAGAGGCGCTCAAGTAACTGATATCGCAGTTCTTGTTATAGCTGCTGATGATGGAATCATGCCTCAAACTATCGAAGCTATTAACCACGCTAAACAAGCTGAAGTTCCAATCATTGTTGCACTCAACAAGATTGATAAACCAGGCGCAAATCCAGATAGAGCCATGCAACAACTTCCAGAGTATGGCGTAGTTCCAGAAGAATGGGGCGGAGATACTCCAGTTGTTAGAGTTTCTGCTAAGACAGGTTTTGGTGTTGAGAACTTACTTGAAAACATCTTGACACTTGCTGAAATCAAAGAACTTAAAGCAAATCCAGATAGAAATGCTCGCGGTACTATTATTGAAGCTAAACTTGATAAAGGCCTTGGTAAGATTGCAACTATTCTTGTTCAAACAGGTACACTTAACATTGGTGACAATGTCGTAGCTGGCACTTGCACAGGTAAGATTCGTGCAATGATTGATGATAAAGGTAAAAAGGTCAAGAAAGCTGGTCCATCTATGCCAGTTTCAGTTACTGGTTGGGATGATGTTCCAGAAGCAGGCGATAGAATCGATGTCGTTTCAGATGAAAGATTCGCAAGAGAACTTGCTGAAGAACGCAAGCTAAAGCTTGCGGCTGCAAATCAAGAGTCAACATCTGTTTCTCTTAACGATTTGTTTGACAAGATTTCTAAGGGCGAACTTAAGTCTGTTAAACTCATTATTAAGGCTGACGTTCAAGGTTCCGTTGAAGCAGTTAAGCAATCTCTTGCAAAACTTGGTAATGAAGAAGTCAATATTGATATTATTCACTCAGCAGTTGGTGGCATAAAAGAATCAGATGTTTTGCTCGCAGAAACAGCTGGTGCAATTATTATCGGTTTCAATGTACGTCCAGATACAATAGCTAAGCAACTTGCAGCACAAAAGAAGATCGATATTCGTTTCTACAACATTATCTATAATGCAATTGAAGATATTGAAAAAGCTGTTAAAGGCTTGCTCGCTCCTAAGTTTGAAGAAGTTGTTCTTGGTAGTGCAGAAATCCGTGAACTCTTCAAGATTAGCGGTGTCGGTATTATTGCTGGTTGCCACGTTGTTGATGGCAAAGTTGTTAGAGGTGCAAAAGCTAGACTTATTAGAGGCGGTAAAGTTGAATACACAGGTGAAATCGCATCACTCCGTCATGGAAAAGATGATGTTAAAGAAATGGCTCGTAACTTTGATTGCGGTATCATGCTTTCTAACTTCCAAGACGTTAAAGTTGGCGATATAATCGAAGCATTCAACTTGGAGAAGATAGGCGATGAAGATTAAGATGGAGCGAGTTAATGCAGAACTCGCAAAACAAATCACCCAAATCATTGCAGAAGATATTAAAGATCCTCGTATGAGCGGGGCTATCGTAGGCGTGACAAAATTGTATACTACACCTGACCTGAAATATGCAAAGGTGTATTTGTCAATTTACGCTGAAAATAGTGAAGCACAACAAGAGGCATATCATACGATATGCAGATCTAAAAACTTTATTCGCAATATGCTTAAAGATAAGGTACAAATCAGACTTTTGCCTGAATTGACATTCCTTATTGATGATTCTGTCGACTATAGTATTAAAATCGACAAACTTTTAAACCAAATCCATGCAGAAGATGCAAAAAAAGATTTGGATGCTGAAAACTAACATGAACGATTTTGCAAACATTATCAAAATAATTAATAAGGCAAATGATGTCGCATTATATTGCCATACAAATCCTGATGGGGATGCTTTAGGTAGCATGCTTGCATTAGGTTTTGCTTTAGAAAAGAAAGGGAAGAAGGTTTCTTTATATTGTGATACTCCAATTTCAGCTCGCAACTCATTGTTTAAAGGCAGTGAAAAGATTGCTTTGCCAGATTTATCAGTTCATGAACTTGGTATAAGCGTTGATTGCAGCGATATTGATCGTTTGGGTGGAGCAGTTAAATCCTTTTTGTCTTGCAAATCTCAAATTGCAATTGATCATCATAGATCATTCAAGCGTTTCACTGAGATTTGCTATGTAGATAAAGATGCTTGTGCTTGTGCACAAATTATCTACAAACTTCTCAAAGAAATGAAAGCAATTGATAAGTTGGTTGCAGAATCTTTGTTTGCTGGTATTGTTACGGATAGTGGATGTTTTGCATTCTCATCTGTAACACCAGAGACTCATGTTATTGCAGCAGAGCTTATGATGCATGGTTTTGACGCCGCAGAAACGATATATAGAGTGTATAGATGTACTTCTAAGGAAAGATTCGACCTTAAACGTTTAGCACTTTCTAAGGCCAAATTATACAATGACAATCAGATAGGTATAATCGTTTTTACAATTGATGATTTTAAAAAGACAAATACCAGCGCACTTGATACCGAAGGTATCATTAATGAATTGATTGACATTGGTTCAGTAAAAGTAGCATATGCGCTTTCTGAAGTTGGCGATAAGAACTATAAGTTGTCAATTCGTTCTAAAGATCCAATTGATGCTAGTGAAATTGCTGGAGTATATGGTGGCGGAGGCCACAAGAATGCTGCAGGATGCAGAGTTAATGGATATCTCGAAGATATTATTGAGCGAATTGTTAAACTTGCTTCAGACCGCATTTAATATGCGGTTTTCTAATACCTTAGGATAAAAATATCTTGTTAGATTATCGGTTTTGAGTACTATGATAGGTTTTGTAAACATTTTAAAACCAAGTGGAATGTCATCATCATTTGCTGTTTCAAAAGTTAAACGAGCTTTATTAAAGGCGAGTGGTGAAAAACAAAAGGTAGGACATTTTGGGACACTCGATCCATTAGCAAGTGGTGTTTTGCCAATTGCTGTTGGCAATGCTACAAGACTTTTTGATTATGCTCAAGAGAAAGTAAAAGTATACCAAGCGATTTTTAGATTTGGTGTTGAAACAACTACATTAGATAGTGAAGGTGAAGTTACCAAAACTTCCAATAAAACTATAATTAAAGAAGATGTTGTTAAAGCACTTGGTAAGTTTATTGGAAAAATCAATCAACTTCCACCAGAATACTCAGCAAAATCAGTAAATGGTAAGCGCGCATACGAACTTGCACGTTCAGGTAAAAAGGTTGAATTAAAACCAAAAGAAATTGAAATCTTTGATTTCAAACTAATTGAAAGTAACAATTCTGCTGTTATATTTAAAGACGGAGAGCATCATCTTGAAGATAATGAATTTGCGTTTGAAATATCATGTGGAAGTGGAACTTATATAAGATCTTTGGCACGTGATCTCGCAGCTGAAGTTGGAACAGTAGGTTATATGTCTTATTTATTAAGAGTTCAATCAGGTGCATTTAATATTGATAATGCCGTAACTGTTGATGAATTTGAGATAAATCCTCTTAAGTACATATTGCCAATTGAATTTGCTCTTAAAAAATACGAGGTATTTGATCTACCAAAAAATAGTGAAAAGCATGTTTTAAATGGCGTATCAGTTGCTTTTGATAATTTGCCAAATAATGAATTCGTTGTTAAACTCGATAACAGAGTTATCGGGATAGCAGAAAATGATAATGGGAAACTAAAATTTAAGACAAAGTTCTAATTATGAAAACATTTGATTGGAAAACTGAATACAAATCTCCAATAGTGCTGTCATTAGGTTTCTTTGATTGCATTCATATTGGACACAAATCTCTCATTTTAACAGCTAATAAAATTGCTGATGAAATTAGTGCAGAGAGTTTTGTTATGACGTTTTCTAATGATCCAAGTCTTTTATTCTATAAGTCAAAACAGTTATACAATTTTGAAGACAGACTTGAGGTTTTAGATAATATTGGTGCTCAAGGTGTTATTAGTGCTGTTTTTGATGACGAGTTTTCTGCTTTAGAACCAGAAGAATTTTTGAGAATCCTGTTTGATACACACAATATTAAGTACATTGTTGTTGGGGCAGATTATACCTTTGGTATAAACGCTGAAGGAAATGTTGATTTATTGAAGAAGTATAGCGCAATAAGAGGTATTAAAGTAGAAGTTGTTCCGTTTGCATGTGTTAATGGTTTGAAACTATCAACAAGAGACCTTAAGGATTATGTTGAATCAGGGGATGTTAAGACTCTAAAAGCCTATTTAAGCGAACCATACTTTATCCGTGGAAAAGTTATCAGCGCTAAACATAATGGAACTCGTATGGGCTTTCCAACGGCTAATATTGTACAAAACGATAATAGATTCCCATTAGGAAGTGGAGTATATGCTACAAAAGTCGTCGTAGATGGTAAAGAATATCCTTCAATGACAAATGTTGGAGGAAAACCTACATTCAATGATTTCACAGAAACCGTCGAAACTCATATTATGGGATTAAACAAAGAATTATATGGAGCAGACATAAAACTAATGTTTTATGAACGTATCAGAGATATAAAAACATTTGGTTCCATGGATGAATTAAAAGATCAACTTATAAAGGATGAACAATGTGTAAAAACTTTGTTCAATATTAAATAATATGGAATTAAAAAAGAATTATGCTTTATTTGGACCATCAGGTTCTGATGATGAATTTGCAGCTGAAGGACATACAGCTACCATAGAAATGCCAAAATGGATTAAGGATAGAGGCCTTGATCTATTTGAATATTCATTTGGTAGAGGTGTACGTATTTCTAAAGAAACAGCTAAAGCTATTGGAAGTGAAGCAGATAAATATCAGATTGAAATCAGCGTTCATGCTCCATATTTCATCAATTTTGCTTCAGTCGAGCCAGAAAAAGCAGAAAATTCCATTCGTTATCTTACAGAATCCTTACAAGCTTTGCGCTGGTTTGGTGGCAAACGTTGCGTTTTTCATCCAGGTAGTGAAGGAAAACAACCAAGGTCGGAAGCATTTGCAAGAACTAAGGATATGGTAGAGAAAACAGTTGAGATTATTGATTCTCTTGGACTCGGTGATTTGTATATTTGCCCAGAAACAATGGGAAAATTCTCACAAATTGGTACAGTGGATGAAGTTATTGAGCTTTCAAAAATATCTGATAACATTTATCCTTGTGTTGATTTTGGCCATGTAAATTGTGTTTTAGGCGGTGGATTAAAGACCACAGATGATTTCCAACGCATAATTGATAAGATGTTTGATGGTCTTGGTGAAGAAAAAACTAAGAATATGCATGTTCATTTTTCAAAAATTATGTATACAGCTAAAGGTGAAGTTAAACATTTAACATTTGAAGATACAATTTACGGTCCAGAATTTGAACCATTTGCTGAAGTAATAGTGAATAATGGATTAACACCTCATATTTTAAGCGAATCTGCTGGAACTCAAGGAAAAGATTCATTTTTTATGAAGAAATGTTACCTAGACTTGTTAAAATAATTTCTATATATTTTTAATAATCTATTGACAAATTAATTTTTCTAATATAAATCAAATCGTGATTCGATTATGATTCGATTTAGAGGTAACATATGCAAGAAAGTGATAGAATACAAAAGAGAGTTTGTTAAAGATTTAAATAAAGAGTTTATAGAATTTGCTAATACTAGCGGCGGGGAAACTGATAGAGTAGGAAAGGGAAGAAGCACGACCTATGTTTTAAGTAAACAAAAA
>DBVO01000002.1:3297-6357 GCA_002308215.1 Christensenella sp. UBA1262 | reverse complement strand
ACAGATATGCAAGCTCTTAACATGTCACTTGTTCCTCCACATTGCAAAATTCAACTTGGCGCAAATATGACAGGTGGTCTTGGCGCAGGTTCAGATCCAGAAATTGGTAGACGTGCAGCAGAAGAATCTCGTGAAAGAATCAAAGCTGCTCTCAAAGGAATAGATCTTTTGTTCATTACTGCAGGTATGGGTGGCGGCACAGGTACAGGTGCAGCACCAGTTATTGCAGAAATTGCAAAGAGCCTCGGTATTTTGACAGTTGCTGTTGTAACAAAACCATTCAATTTTGAAGGTGTCAAACGTATGCAAAATGCAGAAGAAGGCATCAAGAACTTGAAGAATTTTGTTGATACGCTTCTCGTTATTCCAAACCAAAAGCTTATTGAAGTTCTCGATAAGAATATTTCTTTCAAACGTGCATTCGAAATTGCTGATGACGTACTTCGCCAAGGTGTCCAAGGTGTTAGTGATGTTATCGCAAATCCAGAACTTATCAACCTTGACTTTGCTGATGTTAGAACAATTCTTTCTAATAAAGGTCTTGCTCATATGGGTATTGGTTACGGCAAAGGTGAAAAGAGAGTTATCGAAGCTGTTCGTGGCGCAGTATTTAGCCCACTTCTTGAAACAGATATCGAAGGCGCAACTGGTATCATCGTCAACATTACTGGTGGTGATGACATGAAACTCGGTGAAGTTAATGAAGCATGTGATATCGTCAAACAAGTTGTTGACCCATCTGCAAATATTATCCTTGGTACAGCATTTGTCCCAGATAAGAAAGATATTGAAATCACAATTATTGCAACAGGTTTTGTGGATAGAAACGTTGCACCAGCAAGAGTTATTGGTTCATCTCCAGCTCCAGCATCTCATTCAATTGCATCAGCTTTTGCTGAAGCAGTAGCAGAGAAGCAAGAAGCAGAAAACAAAGTTGAAGAACAACCAGTTGAGCAACCACGCGCATACACAAATGATGAGATTTTTGCAAATCGTCCTCAATTTGGCGCAAGACCTCAACCACAACCAGCTCCAGCTCAACCACAATATCAACCACAACCACAACCATATCAACCAGAACAACAAAATCTTGGTGGATATCAACAACCAGCACAAAATCCAGAAGTAAAACCTTCTGTAATGAATGTTAAAGATCGTCAAGTCCCAGCATTCTTGAGACGTTTGAGACGTAACGACGATAATAACTAATGTAATAATCGGAAGCGGTAAAACGTTATAAATTTTGCCGCTTCTTATTTATTATATAAATAAGTTATCCACATTTTGTTCACATTTTGTGGATAACTGATCAATTAATATTTTGTTGATATTTGTACACAGAAAAAATGCCATTCCACTAGAAAAATTGGCTATTTTGTGTTTTGAACTTTACATTTAAAACAAAATATTGTATAATTCGCGTATAAATTTTTAAGGGTAAGACTATGAAATGTATTTATTGTGGATGTATTGATTCAAAAGTTGTTGACTCTCGTCAAAATGAAGACGGAACTTCCATCCGTAGAAGAAGAGAGTGCATAAGCTGCGGTAAACGTTTTACAACTTATGAAACAGTTGAAAACACTCCTATACTTGTTGTTAAGAAAGACGGCAGCCGTCAACCATTTGATATTGCTAAAGTTAAAACTGGTATTATGAAAGCTTGCGAAAAGCGTCCTATTTCTATGGCTTCTATTGATAAGCTTGTAGGTGAAATCCAACGCAAGATTCTTAATTCATTAGATCAAGAAGTTCCATCAACTTATATTGGTGAGCTTGTTATGGAAGGTCTTAAAGAAATTGACGAAGTTGCTTATGTCAGATATGCTTCAGTACACCGTCAATTTAAAGACATCAATACACTCCTTGATGAAATCGAAAGTCTTGTTAAACTCAAAGATAGTTTGAGCAAAGAGAATAAATAATTTTCTAATTTAATTAGAAAGCACGGTTCAACCGTGCTTTTTCTTTTGTTTTGAATGATTTTAAATTAGATTTACAAATATTCCTTGACAGTTTACAGTTTCAATATTATAATGCAACAGGTTGCGAGCAAGCTATTGTTCATAACTTTGTATATTTTTTATAAAAATCCGCGCGAGCGTGGACATAAATTTTGGAGGCAAAAATGAAAAAATACGATATTTGTATCGTCGGTGCAGGTCCTGCAGGTATCTTTACGGCAATTGAGCTCTTAAGAAATGGTAGTGACAAGAAGATGATTATTATTGAGAAAGGTCAACCTATTGAGAGACGTATGTGCCCAAAAACGCTTGGTGGCGAATGCAAGAACTGTAAGCCATATTGCCATATTACGACTGGTTTTTCAGGCGCAGGCGCGTTTTCTGATGGTAAATTATCATTAAGCTACGAAGTTGGCGGTGAACTTCCACAACTTATTGGAGCTGATCTTGCACAAGAGCTTATTGATTATACAGATAAAATTTACCTTGAATTTGGCGCTGATGAGCATATTGAAGGCCTTGGAAATCAAGAAAAAGTGAAAGATATCCGTAAAAAAGCTATTAAAGCAGGTTTAAAACTTGTTGATTGCCCAATCCGTCACCTTGGTACAGAAAAAGCACAAGAACTTTACCTCGCTATCGAAAATTATCTTAGAAATAATGGTGTCGAGCTTGTATTTGGTAGACAATGCCAAAACATCATCCTTGAAGGAGATGTCTGTAAAGGCGTTATTATTGAAGATTCAAAGGGTAATAACCAAGAAGAGATCTACGCAGATCGTACAATTATTGCTACAGGACGTAGAGGAGCTGAATGGTTAGAGAAGATTTGTGCACAACATAACATTGCGCATGCACCTGGTGTTGTTGATATCGGTGTTAGAGTTGAGGTTAGAAATGAAGTCATGGAAGAGATCAACGATGTCCTTTATGAGAGCAAACTTATCGGATATCCAGCTCCTTTCCAAAATAAAGTACGTATTTTCTGTCAAAATCCTGGTGGATTTGTATCTCAAGAGAACTATGACAACGATTTAGCCGTTGTAAATGGACACAGCTACAAGGAAAAGAAGAGCGAGAATACAAACCTTGCAAT
>DBVO01000002.1:3136-3280 GCA_002308215.1 Christensenella sp. UBA1262 | reverse complement strand
CATTCTTTCACAGAACCATTTAAACAGCCTATAGAGTACGCTCAAAAGGTTGGTGAGCTTACAAATATGCTTGGTGCAGGTAAAATTCTTGTTCAACGTTATGGTGATATCCTTGCTGGTAAGCGTACATGGCAAAAAGAACTC
>DBVO01000002.1:2873-3037 GCA_002308215.1 Christensenella sp. UBA1262 | reverse complement strand
GATCAAGTTGTTCCAGGATTTGCAGGGTATGAGACATTACTCTATAGCCCAGAGCTTAAATTCTATAGTAACAAGATCAAAATGGATGAACATCTTAACACATCAATTGAAGGTTTACATTGCCTTGGTGATAGTAGTGGATGGACTAGAGGTCTTATGATGGC
>DBVO01000002.1:0-2823 GCA_002308215.1 Christensenella sp. UBA1262 | reverse complement strand
AAATAATTTTGAATTTTGTTAACAAAAAATATCGCACTGCCAATTAGGACGGTGCGATTTATTTTTATTTTTATTAAGCAAAATTATATAAAAGTATTCTAAAAATCGCTAAATTTTATAAAACATTGCAAAAATTATGCACTGTTTGGTCGCTTTTCTTTACGTTTTTAATTGTTCTTGTTATTGTCTCAATTCGACTGTAATGGGAGCGATTTATTTTGACAAACGCTTTTTGTTATGGTAAAATATTTTAGTTAAATTATTTTGCGCGCGGAGATACACATGGACGCACAAGACTTACAAGATAAAAATGTATTAGTTGAAGATGAAACTCAAACTGAGCCTATTGAAGTTAGCGAACCTGAAGTCATTGACGGGGAGTTTTTATTAGCTAAACCTGAGATTGTTTACCATCTTGAAGATTTTGATGGTCCTATTGATTTACTTTTGACACTTATTAAAGCCGCAAAAATTGCGATTGAAGACATTTTTATTTCCGATGTTACAAGTCAATATGTAGAAATTATCAAGAATACACCTAAAGATGAGCTTGATTTTGATTATGCAGGCGAGTTTATTACTATGGCTGCTGAACTCGTTTACTTAAAATCTGTGCGCACACTCCCACGTGAAGATGAAGAAGAAGGTGGCGATGATATAGATGAGAGACAACTTCTTATCAATAAGATTAAAGAATACGCACTTCTTAAAGAAAAAAGCTTAAAACTTCAAGAAATGGAAACGATAAATCGTTTCTATCGTGCTCCAGTATTCACAGATAAGGATTATCGCGTTGCTCTTATTAATTTCTCTCTTCCTAAGCTTGTTGCTGCATATGCACAAGTTCTTGCTAATGCAGAGCGCCGTGGTCAAGAGATTATTCCTAAAAAAGTTGTTAAAGATAGATTCTCAGTTCATGATCAAATGGAACATATCCGTCAGATTATTGCAATAGAGCATGAAATGCAATTTACTGACTTATTTGAACCTGATTATGATAAGAGTGATATAGTAACAACATTTCTAGCTGTGCTAGAATTGTTGAAATATGGAAGATTACGCGCTAAACAGGACGAAGTGTTTGGTGCAATTACGATATATTCAGTCGAAGGTACTGAAGATGTGCCGATAGAATTTGAGGAGAATGACGATGGAAAATATTAAAAACACCGTAGAAGCAATTATTTTTGCAAGTGGTTCACCTATCTTAAAGAGTGACATTATAGAAAAGATTCCTGAACTCACAACACAGAAGCTTAATAGTATTATTAAGGATTTGCAAAAAACGTACTCAGATGAGTGCGGTATTATTCTTGCTGAATTTAACGGGAAAGTGCAATTTATGTCTAATCCTAAATATGGTGAGACAGTTGCTGACATACTTACGCCACTACGTGAGAAAGAACTCACAAAAACTCTCCTTGAAGTTCTCGCCACAATCGCATATAAGCAACCTATTACTAGGTTGGAGATAGATGATATGAGGGGAGGCACAAGCTCTGAATATGCCATTACAGGCCTTTTAAAAGCAGGTTTAGTCGAAGCTGTCGGTAGAAAGGATACAGTTGGCAGACCTTTGCTCTATGGAACTACTGATGAATTTCTTAAGAAATTCCAAATTGAGAATATTGATGATTTGCCAGACTATGAAGAAGTGCTTAATCAACTTAAGCTCATTAGTGGTCCATCTCAAGAAACATTGTTCCATACTCGTACTTTGCTTGATGAAAATGAGAATCTTGTTGAAGAACAAGTTATCGCAGAAGTATCAGAGGGAGCAATTCCAGTTGCTGATCAACAAGAAGAGGATGAAATTCCAGAATTTCTTGAAGGCGAAACATTTGAAGTGTTCGATTAATTTTTGGGGAATAGAGTTATATGCGTATTAATAAATACTTAGCCGAATGTGGCGTATGCTCAAGAAGAAATGCAGACGAACTTGTTAAACAAGGTCGCGTCTCTGTAAATAAAAAAGTTATAAGGGAACTTGGCTACGATATAGATGTAGACAAAGACGTAGTCTTTGTTGATGGTAAAAAAGTAGTTAAAGTAACCCACTATGACTATTTACTTTTCAACAAACCAAAGGGATGTGTCACGACTATGGATGATTCTCGTGACAATAAATCTGGTAGGCCAAAGACAGATGCTGAACTTGCAGAAGCAAAGCCTGTTGAAAATCCTGATGAGAAAAAGCGTCCTAGAAGAACAGTCGTTGATTATATAGGAAACGATTACAAGAATAAACGTCTTTACCCAGTAGGAAGACTTGATTACGATAGCGAAGGCCTTTTGCTTCTTACGAATGACGGAGATTTAACTTATAAGTTAACTCATCCATCTAGTGAGATTCCAAAGACTTACATTGTAAAGATTGAAGGAACAATTGAAGAAAGTGATCTTGCAATACTTCGTAAGGGTGTAAAAGTAGATGGCGTTAAATATGGACATTCAAAAGTTAAACTTACTGGCATCGAAGATGGTAATGCGAGACTAGAAGTAATTATTTTTGAAGGTAAGAACCGTGAAATCAGACGTATGTTTGAGGCCGTAGAAAAGAAAGTTATCTTCTTAAAACGTGTAGCTATTGGAGACCTTAAACTCGGTGGACTTTCACGTGGTGGATACAGAGAACTTAATGAAATAGAAATTGCATATCTTAAGCAACTCTGTGAAAATGTAGGGACAAACAAACAATAATTACTATCTATGATAGTAATGGTGTAAGAAATAGGTTATGAATATACTTATTACAAATGATGACGGATACAAGGCCCCTGGAATTTGGGCTCTTGCAAATAGGCTTAAAGATAAGCACAAAAT
>DBVO01000035.1:10174-10655 GCA_002308215.1 Christensenella sp. UBA1262 | reverse complement strand
AACACGCGCACAAACTTACTTTTGATTAATTATAATATAAAATGAACCTAATGTAAATACCCAATTTTTTAAAAGTGTATCAACATCTCAATAAATTATCAATAAAAAATAAGCTCTAAAAACAACAAAATTATGCTATGTTTCTTAAGTACTTGAAGCCAATCAAATGCTCAAAATTATTGGGTCATATAGACTGATTTTTAATTAACTAACCAGAATATAATATTCTAAAAAATTATCATAATTGGCATTTTATTGCTCTGTTTTAAATATTTAAACCCAATATTTTGTAAATTATTGTATAGACTTAGAACAATCAGAACGAGTATTTATAGCCATAGCTTTGTGCTATAAATTATATGATGAAGCTGATGAACTATATTTAAAAATTTCCCCCTATTCACACAACCTATTTTATCTATAAATATAACTGGATTTTTTATGGTAAAACACCACTGAATTCGTCTCTACTTTTCATTGT
>DBVO01000035.1:1631-10149 GCA_002308215.1 Christensenella sp. UBA1262 | reverse complement strand
CGTTCGTTATCTTAAATTGTTTTAATAATTTAATATAAAGTGAGAAATTTTGCTCTCTTTTTGTTGCCAAATTATTGATTTTGTATTAAAATGTCTAAGCATATTGATTTTATAACCCGTATGGGCGCGTGTATATAGCACTCAATTAGGTTCTAAAATCAACACTAAATTAGCAAAATAAATCTTATACAGGTTTGATATGAACAAGAAGAAATTTTTAGTTTTAGCAATTCTGATGGTCGCACTCATCGTATTGTCATCTGCTCTCTTTGTTGCTTGTAACAAAAAAGGTGCAGATACAAGTTCAGACACTCCGTCTGAAGAATCAAAGACCATCGAGCCTACCGAAGGTTTGCTCATTAGCAACAGCGACTTTAAGGTAGTCAGCACTAGTGCGGATTCTTATCCACGTACAATCACAGACTGGACTGGCGCAAAGTCATATCCTTCCGCTACTTATCCTTCTACAGTTGTTGCTGGTGCTATTAGCCTTGAAGAAGCACTTTACGCAGCAAATGCTTCTAGTTGGAAAGACAGCGACAAAACTCTCTACGCAAAGCTCACCGCTGGTGATCATTTCAAAGATAGAGAAAATAAAAACGCTCTCATGATTTACATGCCAAAGAAAGATGAGAAACTTTCAGATGACGATGATAAAGAATATGGCCCAACAGCTTATGGCTATACATCTTCTTTATTCTCTCTTGAAGCGCATGCATATTACAAGCTTTCAATTGATGTTCTCACATACGATATTGCTGGCGAGGCAGACAACGCATCTAATATTCCTGGTGCAAGAATCTATGTCTCAACAAACACATATGCTGAATTTACAAACATCAATACAAATGGTGATTGGAAGACTTATGAACTCTATATTGAAGCTTCTGCAAACTCAAGCACTTCCCTTACACTTATGCTTGCACTTGGTAAGTATTCGAGCACTTATAAAGATGGCTTGACTACTGGTTATGCTTTCTTTGATAATGTCAAGCTTGAAAAGCTTGAAACAGAAGAATCTGTCACACCAAGCGAACAATTTGCAAACGCAGTAGCAGCAGAACTTGTTGATAATGCTTATATCCAAACAAACACACTTAAAGTTCCAAACGGACGTTTTGATTTTGGTACAACAACCCTCTCTTCAACATCTGCTCCTTCTAACTGGTCATTCGTAACTGGCAACAGTTCAAAAGATGATCTAGCTCCAACATCACTTAGCTACAATGCACTTATTGATGTAAATAACTTCTCAGAGAATTATCACCTGTATTCATCTACATATTATCTCAAGAATGATGCTGAGTCTGCAGCAACAACTTATGTTCCTGCTAATGACCTCAGTGCTATTGAGACATTAATTGGCAACTTCCCAACTCAAAGAATAGGCAGCAACGTTTATATGCTTTCTCAACAACTTATGACTGCTTCTGGCATCAAGTCATCCAAGCAAATCACAATTGAGAAAAATAAAGTATATGCACTTTCTGTTGATGTATTTACATACGGCGTACATGGCGCTGGTGTATCCCTTGTTTTGAGCGGTTCAGATGGCAAAGACATCGTTATTAAAGGTATCTCCTCTGCTGTCTCAGACAACACATTCATCGGTTCTACACCAATCAGTGCAGATGATGGTTTTGTAGCAGGCGCATCTGTTCCAGGTGCTTCTACTCTTGGTTGGAAGACATATACATTCTATATCATTGGTAATGCCTATAAAGATTACAACTACAATATGACAGTATGGCTCGGCACAGATGGTACAAACAAGAACACATCTGTTGAATATAAGAGCTATTCATCTTCTTCAAGTTCTTCAAATGCTACAACTTATAAAGCAAATGGTTCATTCTCAAATGGTTGGGTATTTGTAGACGAAGTTAATTTGAAGGTTATCAGCGATGCTGATATCCCTGCAGCAACAGATGGTGTTGAATATGCTGGCGATGATCAAACTCTTGACTGCTCTGCAGCTGGCAAGTCTGATTATTCTGGCATCCGCATCGATCTTGCTACAGAAAATATCTTTGCTACAACAACAGATGGCAACAGCCTTGATACTACAAAAGCATCAGCTGGTGCAAGTATTGATGGCAATGGCACAACACAACATGGTATCCCAAGTGGTTGGGTTTCAAATTATGATGTAACAGACCCATCTAACCCAATCATTGCTGGCGGTATTATCACTGATGGTCTTGTACAAATTGACACAGAAGAAAACTTTACACAAAATGGTGGTAAGGGTTCATATCCTGGCATGCCTTATGATATTGAAACAAAGACTGCATATATGATTTATGCTTCTAAGGATTCTTATTATGAAATCGAATCCGCACCATTTGTTATTAAAGCAAACGGTTTCTACCGTTTGAGCTTCTGGGTAAAGACTGTTGATGTCAAGTCAACATCAGGTATTTATGTATATCTCCTTGATGACGATGATGAAACAGTTTCCAGCTTCACAAAGATCAATACAAAAGATTTCAACGAATATGACTCAGATTGGTGCGAACTCGCATTCCTTATCCGCGGAAGCTTTGATGAAGATGAGAATATGCGCCTTAAGTTCACACTTGGTACTGGCGATCGTTGGGCAGCATCAACACTTACAAGTGGTGCAGCTTATATCTCCAACACATGCCTTGCATCTATCTCCTACTCTACTTTCAAAGATACAACAACTGGAAGTTACGTAAAATCAATAGATAGAACATCATCCACAACCTACACATTTACTAATGGTAGTTTCGATGAATATGATTTGAGTGACGATAAACTTGACCCAACAAAACCTCTTAAAGAACAAACTGTTCTTGCAAAACCAACAAGCTGGACTGTAAGCGATGATACACTCAAAGCAAACTCAGATGAATCCAACCTTGTTGCAGGTGTAATGGCTCTTGAAAATGTTGACAAGAATCTCTACTTCGATCATAGTGCACAAACGAGCGCAGTATTTACAAATATTGATAGTGCTAAGTTTGATTCATTCTATGGTGATGAAACATCAGCAGATTATCTCTCAAGCGAAAACTTTGATACAATCGGTGGTCCATACGTACTTGCTATAGCAAGTAAAGATACTGATAAATATGCAGTTGGTTATGCTTCATCTAAATTCACACTTTCATCAAATAGCATTTATGCTATTAGCGTTTATGTAAAAGGCATTGGCGCTTCTAAAGCAAGCGTTTACCTCTCTGGCGAAGTATCAACTTCCGTTGAAAGTGGTATGTTTAGAATTGCTGATCCATCAGAAGATTGGACATGCTATACATTCTATATTAAAGTTGGTCAATCAAGCATTTCATTAAGCCTCAATTTGTGGCTTGGTGAAAACCAAAAGATAGTTGGCGGTGATGCTGATGATGCTAAATCTGCTGGCGCAGTCTTCTTTGATAACATTATTAAGAAGTCAATCAGCGAAGATGATTTCAACGATGCAGTTGAAGATGGCACACATAAGAAAATTTCATTCTTAACAGATAGCTTTGATTCTTTGTCAGATACAGTTGAATCTAGAGCTTCTGTAACATCTCCAAATGGCTGGAGCGGTGCTGCTGGAGCAGAACAAACTTCATCTAATACAAAATCTGGTGTTGTTTATGCAGATTCTAACTTCTATGAAGTTAAGACTGTTGACGGAACAGATTTTGTAGGAATCCTTGGTAAGGATTATCAACTTGATGATATTACTTTGACTGCAGAAGAAGCTGAAGGTAAGACAGAAGATGAACAACTTGCTTTGAGAGAACAAAAACTTCTTGACCTCAAGAAAGCAAATTGGCTCCCAGTATCTGAACTCTCCGCAAAGAGTGGCAAGAACTTGCTTGTTATTAATAATATGTCAGCTTCTGCATATACATACACAGGCACTTCCTTCTCAATGTCTGCAACAAGTTATTACAAAGTTAGCGTATTTGTAAGAACATACGGCCTCAGCACTGATGAAGAAAATGGTGTTTATGTAGAACTCTATCTTGGTTCTGCAAACGATGAAGAAGATCCACTCATCTTCAAAGCAGTTGCAAATGAAGCATGGACTGAATATGACTTCTTCGTCAAGACATCTTCTAAGAGTGTTTCAAGCATAACATTGAAACTCAGCCTTGGTAACGTCAACAAAGTTGATGATGATACAATTAAAGGTCTCACATCTGGATATGCATTCTTTGACGATGTGACAGTTGAAGAAACAGATGAAACTGCATATAACGAAGCAGTTGCTTCCGATTCAGCTACAATCCTTACTCGTGAAGTTAAGGAAGAAGAAGCAGAAGATGAAGGCGATGACGAACCAGAAGATGAAGGTTCAAGCAAGAAGAAATTCAACCTTGAATATCTCTGGTGGATGATCCCAACAATCATTCTTGCAGTTCTTATCATAGTTGTTGTTATAGTGTTCTTCTTCAAGAAGATTAGAAAACCTTCTAAGAAAGCAGCTCCAGCACCAACTAAAGATGCTATTGCAAAGAAGCATTCAAGATATGATGATAACAAAGAATAATTGAGTCTAAAATTAAAAGCGCACGGCTAATGCCGTGCGTTTTTTTATTATACAAATATTATTAATTCCACTTTTCGGATTCTTCTTTTTGAAGTTTTGCTATATCTATTTTACCAACTTGTGTTCTTGGGAAAGATTCAACTGTTTCTATGATACGCGGTATGCTCCATTGTGAAAGGGTCTTCCCTATATATGCTTTAATTCTAGATTGTTCATCAATTGTTAATTGTTCTTCAACTAGAAGTTTAATATATGTCTTGCCACCCTTTCTACTTTCAATTGCCACACAATCCTTTATAAAGCCAAGCTCTTGTGCTGCTCTTTCTATTTCATTAGGGAAAACGTTCATGCCTGAAATCTTAATAAGACGTTTTTTTCTTCCTAAGAAGAATAAGTGGCCTTCTTTATCTGTGCGGAATATGTCTCCTGTTCTAACCCATTTTTTACCATCAATCTCGATAATTGTACGACTTGTTGTTTCTGGGTCATCAAGGTACCCTGTCATCATCTGTGGTGTAGACAACAGCAATTCACCGGCCTCACCAATAGGCAACTTATTTAATTGTTCATCCACAATCATTATTTCGACATCTTTCAAAGGATTCCCAAGAGAGCCTTCTCTATATCCATCCAAAGTTAAAGCGCAGACTGAAACAGTTTCTGTAAGACCATAACCAGGCGATATAACGGCATTTGCACCCGCTTCCTTAATGCGCGTATCAAAATCCTTAACAAGTTCTGGGCCCACGCTATCGCCGCCTACAAAGACGTCTTTAAGGGTTGAGATGTTCTTTCCTGAGAAACTCTTCTCTTCGAGAAGAAGTTGTATCATACGCGGGACAGCAACGATTGTCGTTATATGATTTTTAGCTATAGAATCAATAATTTTCTTAGGTTTGAAAATAGGTTCTAATATGAGTGCCATATTTGTACAAGCAGCTGCATGAACGCCTACACAAATACCAAAGCCATGGAACATAGGAAGGACTACAAGCATTGCATTCTTATCATAGAACTTATCGCCCAAACTCAAAAGTAAATTGCCAGCCATTGCATTTGCAGCACGATGTGAGATAACAACATCTTTTGGTTTCCCAGAAGTTCCACCTGAATGCATATAAAACATTGTATCTTCTCCGTCTCCCTCGTAAACCTTAAATTCATTTGCTTTTGGAAGCCCTGAATATGTATAACGGAAGAACGAACAGAAAACAACCTTTAATTCTTTGCAATATGGTTTGAACTCTTTAGAATTTATTTCAGATAAAAACACAACCTTTGGAGATTGCTTTTTCACTGCCTTTTCAAACTGGTCTGCGGAAAGTTTAGGATGTATCATGCTAGCTATAGCACCTATCTTTGCAATTGCATAAACTGCAACAACACTTTGGATAATGTTCGGCAGTGCTACCATAACAACATCCCCCTGCCTTACGCCAAGCGCAAATAGTCCAGCTGCAACTCTATCTATTTCACAGAAAAACTCCCCAAATTTCATTTTGCGACTACCACGAACAACGGCAATATCATTGCCGTTCTTTTTGTGAAAATCACGCATAAAATTGTAAATGGAAGTTTGAATGTTCATTATTTTATTAAAGGAATAATTTCCTTAACTTTGTTAAGAGTATAATCAGGTTTAATCTTAGACTTTGCCAACATATCTTCTGTAGTTTCTCCAGAAAGCACCAGAATTGATACGAAGCCACAATTCTTTCCAAATGCAACGTCTGTATATAGTCTATCTCCTACCATAGCGATTTTCTTTGGTGGAAGATTATATTTCTTTGCTAAGCGCTCACCTGCAGTTTTATGTGGTTTGCCCATGATAATATCTGGAGTTCTTCCTACTGTAAGTCTTATAGCTTCAATAAGTGAACCTATATCTGGCATTGGGCAATTAGGGGCTGGACAAAAATAATCTGGATGAGTTGCAATGTATGGGAGTCCACTATTGACGTATCCACAGAATTTATAGAGCCTATCATATGTAAGTGACGTATCAAACCCAATAACACAAACATCTGGATCTTCATCCACAAGTTCGATGCCATAAAGTTCAAACTCACTCTTTAGTCTTTCGTTGCCAAGCAAAAATACTCTTGCTCCACGATAGTTATCGAGAATATATTCACACGTGACTTGGCCACTAGTATAAATCTCATCGCTATATGTTCTTAATCCTAATTTATTAAGACGTGCAATATAATCGGTGTGCATTCTTGAGCTATTGTTAGTGAAAAAGCAAATACGCTTCCCCATCTTGCGAAGCTCATTGATAGCAGCAAATGAACCATCAATTTCGTTGTCACCGATATACACTGTACCATCAAGATCAAAAACAAATAATTCTACGTCTTTAATGTTCTTCATAATCTATACCTGTAAAAATTTTTTAGAATATAACTTATTCTAAAATACCTATAAATTCTAAAAAAGTCAATCTTTTTCTATGTGTTGTAAATGATTTTGATAAATAAATCAACTTATTTAATTAGTTTAAATTTGTCTATATGGCCAATGCATACAACCAGTATATTTGTAAAGTATTTTCATAATCAATAGTTTATCATAACACTATAATGATATAAACATCAGTTTATGAAAATTTGCAAAAAATAACTAGTCTAATTAATATGCACATTCTAGGTGCATCGCTGACTATCGATTTGCAATATTTATTGCAAAAGTAACTTCGGTGTGATACACTATATAAAACAAGTTTAGAGGTGTATTATGAAAGTAATAATGCTCAAAGATTTAAAAGGCACTGGTAAAAAAGGCGAGATTATCGAAGTTAACGATGGCTATGCAAGAAACTTCCTTATTAAAAAAGGATATGCTCAAGAAGGAACTGCTCAGAACCTTTATGTAGCAGACCAAAAGAAAAAAGCGTTTGAAGCAAAGATAGCTCGTGAACGTGCAGAAGCTCAAGAACTTGCAAGCAAGCTCGCACCTATTACAGTTAAAGTGGCGGCAAAAGGCGGAGAGAATGGAGGTAAAATGTTTGGCTCTGTTACAGCAGAAATGATTTCAAATGCACTTTTGGAACTTGGCTTTGAAGTTGACAAAAAGAAGATCGATATCAAAGAGAGCATTAGGGAATTTGGAAAAACAGAAGTTCTCCTTCGCTTATATCCAGAAGTATCACAAGTTTTAAAGATTGAGGTCGTAAGAGCCTAATGAGTCTTTATCTCACAGACTTAGGTCATGGAATACAAATATATCAAGACACGGATGGCTATGGATTTACCCAAGACTCCGTGCTTCTTGCCAATCTTGCTTCGATGAATGGGAAAGATAGTGTCCTGGATCTTGGCTGTGGGTCTGGTGTGCTTGGTTTTTTGGCGCTAAAGAAAAAATATGTAAAAAGGGTCGTTGGATTAGACATACAACCTGATGTAATTGACATGTGCCAGAAAAGCATAGCTTTAAATCATCTTGAGGACAGATTCGAACTTAAATGTGGAGACGTTAAAGATTATAAAACACTTTTAAAACATGGTGAGTTTTCAAAAGTCATCTGTAACCCTCCATATTTCAAACAAACGGCCGCTATTGACGAACGCTCAACTTCTAGGCAAGAAAGCTCAGCAACTCTTGACGATTTCATAAAAGCTGCTGGCTTCTCTCTTAAATATGGCGGAGAACTTTGGATTGTATTAAAAGTAGATCGCTTGTCTTCCCTTTTTGGAGCACTTGGTGCAAATAAACTTGAGCCAAAGCTAATGTGGCTAATTTATCCTAAGCCATCACTTGATGTTGACACAATCATTGTCAAAGCGAAAAAAGGTGGTAAGGTTGGCCTTGAGACAAAATCACTATACGTTATGGATGACGAAGGCAACTACACAGAAGAATTCAATCAACTCTATCATTAACCACTGGTGAAATATGGCAAAACTATTTATTGTTGGTACGCCAATTGGCAATATGGGAGATATAACGCTCCGTGCAATTGAGACACTAAAAAGTGTTGATATTATTGCATGCGAAGATACGCGC
>DBVO01000035.1:0-1512 GCA_002308215.1 Christensenella sp. UBA1262 | reverse complement strand
ACGCAGGCATGCCATCCATATCAGACCCTGGCGCAGAAGTAATCGCCCGTTGTAGCGAACAAGGGATAGATACTGAATTGGTTCCTGGCCCAACTGCATTTGCTAGCGCAATAACACTTAGTGGAGTAAGATCCCAAGGATTTACATTCATTGGGTTTTTGCCTGAAAAAACCTCCGATAAAAAAGCTGTTATATCTAAAGTAAAAGATACCGGCCTCCCTATTGTCATGTATGTTGCCCCACACGATCTTTTAAAAACAGCTAAATTTTTGCATGAGGAGCTTGGGGATCGAAACGTTCATGTATGTAGAGAATTAACAAAAATACATGAATGTGTTGAGAATACAACCCTTGCAAACTTCTCTGCTGAAGAACGAGGCGAGATTGTGCTCATTGTGGACGCGTCAGACGGCCCAAATCCGTTACTTGAGCTCACTATTGAAAAACATATCGCTCACTATTTATCTATCGGATATGACCAAAAGGCCGCCATTAAAGCTGTTGCACAAGAACGTAATATTCCAAAGAACGATGTTTATCAAATCGCAATTACTTTAAAATAACTTTCTTTTTGTTTTTTTATGCGCGAAGTGAATTCATTAATATATTATAAAAAAACATATTATGGATTAAACGTTTGGAAAATAATCTTTTCTATTGTGATTATATGTAGTCACGCTTTTTCTTTCTTTAAAAAAGGGCATATAGCTGTTGAGTTTTTCTTTCTAACATCTGGTTTTCTAATGTATGTATCCTTCAAAAATAAAAATCAAGACACCATTAGATATTATTTTAATAGACTTAAGGCTTTATATCCAGATTACATTATTGCTTTCATAATAATATGTTCAATAGGAATACCTCTCGGGTTATTCACCTTCCCTCCAATAACAAATTTTATTGCTGAGATTCTTATGATTCAAAACATAGGAATTGTTAATGGTGGCATGAATTATCCAGCTTGGTACATCTCTGTATTGATAACAGCGAGTCCTATAGTCTATTTTATGTTAAGAAGAATGAATAAAAAGNNCAGCCATAATACTAGTTCTAACAATTTTTATTCCATACATAATAATATGCAAAAAACTTGAATGGTGGGATAACATTTATTATATAATTTGTCCTGTTTGGTTTAGAGGTTTTGCAGAACTTCTGCTTGGAACACTCTTGGCAAAATTATCAGACAAGCAGATTTTTAAAAACAAAATATTTGTTATAATCATAGAATTCATTACTGTATTAACTATTGTTGCTTTATTGTTTTGTGAAACTCCATGGATGGATTTTATGGGCATAGTTTTATGTTCAATACTAATACTCGTTTCCACAAATAACCATTCTATATCAAATTATTTAGGGCAGACAAAACCAATAAGAATTTTAAGCAAAATAACGTACATAATATATCTTAACCAAGCATTTGCAATACGTTTTGGCGCATTCGTTTTTGCATCTTTAAAAATCAACACTGCTCTTGCTGTAATAACAGTCATTCCTTCATTCATCATT
>DBVO01000016.1:62104-62225 GCA_002308215.1 Christensenella sp. UBA1262 | reverse complement strand
GTGTCAGTGATAAAATTCTGACCTAGCGCCTTATTAAAATGGAAATTAGTTCCTTTTATTATGTCTTTAAGATTTACGCTTTCACTCATAATCAGTATTCCGTATCTTCGTAAATAGTTTC
>DBVO01000016.1:61646-62086 GCA_002308215.1 Christensenella sp. UBA1262 | reverse complement strand
CGCACCCTAAAATGTGCTCCAGTGCTTTCGCAAACTTTTCTACAAGCCTCAATTTCCTCTTCGCCAATAAAGTCAACTACACTCATGGTGACATCAATGCCTTCTTGCACACAATCTGAAGCAAATTGAAGCATCGCATCAAAAGCTTCTTCCCCAAATTTGCTGCGGCATATTTCTTGGTACAGTTCTTTGTTAGAAGCGTTCAAAGAAATAGAGACGCTGTCAATATATTTTGCAATAAGATGAGGAACATCATTACGCTTATTAATTAAATTACCAAGGCCATTTGTATTAAGTCTAGTTTTAACGCCTTCACGTTTAAGCCAAGGCCCAACCTGAGACATAACAGATAATGCACATGTTGGTTCGCCAAAACCGCAAAAGACAATCTCATTATATTTTCTTATAGGATACAATTTCAGATCATCTATAAGTTCTTG
>DBVO01000016.1:55071-61607 GCA_002308215.1 Christensenella sp. UBA1262 | reverse complement strand
AAATGGCGCAAGCAAAACTCACAGTTGTTAGGGCACCTGTTTGTTAAGTTGATATAAAGGCTATCGCCAAATTCATAAACATAGTTGTTCATCATATCGTCACCAATAAAATTACATAATCAAGACTTTATCAACATATTATGCATATATAAAATGCCAGTACTGCATTATAGAAATAAAACCGATTTCAGTTAATATGCATCTTTTTAAATAGAGATAGCGTATTGTTAACGCTTATTTTTGCCAATTCATCTCTATCCATTTCTAAGATTTCTGACGCCTTATCTAATACTAAATTAATATATTTTGGCTCATTCATTTGTCCCCTAAATGGAACTGGGGTCATATATGGGCAATCTGTTTCAAATAACAGCCTATCCGTTCTAACGGCCTTTAATGACTCAAGATTATGCTTAGCATTTTTGAATGTTATTGCGCCACCAAATGCATAGTAGCAATCATATTTGTCAAATACTTTTACCATTTCTGCAGAGCCCGAATAGCAGTGCAGAAGAACGCCGTTATTCAAGTATTGTTTGTTGTTTTCTAGTATTTCGCGCGTATCTTCGTATGCTTCTCTAACATGAAGAATTATTGGAAGTTTTAATTCATCTGCGAGTATTATCTGTTTTTCAAATACATCACGCTGAATGTCGCGTGGGCTTAAATTATAATGGTAATCAAGACCTATTTCGCCTATAGCAACTACCTTTTCATTCTTAGCTAAATCTCTAAGCAAATCATAATCCGAATCAGCCATTAATCGGCTATCATGTGGATGCATGCCTATCGCAGCAAATACGTTATTGTACTTATTTGCCTGTTCTACTGCGAGTTTGCTAGATGGGATATCAAAGCCAACATTAATTGCCGCGATTAAGCCATCATTTGCAAAATCGCAGACAATATTGTCTGCGAATGGTGCTAAATCGCTATCATTAAGATGGCAGTGAGAATCAATTATCATTATCTTACAACTGATCCAGATGGTACTGGTTTTTCTGGAGATACAAGAACCACTTCCTGTGACCCGTCTTCTTTGTCATAGCATGCGCAAAGAAGCATACCTGCAGATTCAATACCACGAAGTTTTGCAGGTTTAAGGTTAAATACCACAACAACCTTTTTACCAACCATTTCTTCCGGCGTATAATACTGAGCAATACCACTCACTATTGTTCTAACTTCTTCCCCAATTTTAACAGAAAATTTTAAGAGTTTGTCTGCTTTTTCAACTTTTTCCGCTGTAACAATTTCTCCAACTCTAAGTTTAATCTTCATGAAGTCATCAATAGTTATGATATCAAGAACATTTGCGTTTTCTTCTTTTACTTCAGGTTGTACAACCTTTTCAATTTTCTTTTCTTCCACTTTTTCTTCTTCCTTTTCTTCTTTAACGATACCACGCTTCAAAAGCTCAGCTTTAATTTTTGCTCCATCAAGACGTGCGAAGAGATATTCTGGCTTCTCTGTTACCTTTGTGCCATTAGCGAGTAGCCCAAAGTTTGCTAATGCATCATAATCACGAAGAGATGAACCGCATTGCTCAACTGCTTTCTTTGCCGTGTCAGGCATAAATGGGAAAAGCAAACTTGAAACAATAATTATTGTTTCAGTTAAATTGTAAAGTACAGTTTTCAACCTATCATGTTTTTCTTCTTCTTTTGCAAGAACCCAAGGCATTGTTTCGTCAATATATTTATTTGCACGACGAATCACGCTAAAGATTTCTCCAAGAGAATCTGCAACATGATATGAATCAAGTTTAGCAAAAACCTTATCGCGAAGTGATTTTACACAATTTTTCAAATCATCATCTACAGGTTCAACTACACCCTTATTCTCAACAATACCGCCAAAGTATTTGTTGGTCATCGCAACTGTACGCTGTACAAGATTGCCATAAACATTTACAAGCTCGCTATTGATTGTGTCTATAACAATATCCCAGTTAATAATTCCGTCATTATCAAAAGGCATACTTGAAAGCAAGAAATACCTAACTGCATCTACGCCAAAGAAATCTACAAGATCATCTGCGTATATAACATTACCCTTAGATTTAGACATCTTCCCGCCATCTTGCAATAACCATGGATGACCATAAATTTGCTTTGGAAGAGGCAAACCAAGTGCCATAAGGAAGATTGGCCAATAAATTACATGGAATCTCACGATATCCTTGCCAATAATATGAACATCGGCAGGCCACTCTTTTTTATATAGGTCAGAGCTATTGCCATCTTGATCATAACCTATACCTGTAATATAGTTTGTTAATGCATCAAGCCAAACATACACAACATGGCGATTGTCAAAATTGACTGGGATACCCCAATTAAATGATGTTCGTGATACACAAAGATCTTGGAGACCTGGCTTTAAGAAGTTATTAACCATCTCATTTTTACGTGATACTGGCACAATAAAGTCTGGATTATCCTCATAATACTTCATTAAACGATCAGCATATTTGCTCATTTTGAAGAAATATGCTTCTTCTTCTGCCATTTTTACTTCACGGCCACAATCTGGGCACTTACCATCTACTAATTGGCTCTCTGTCCAGAATGATTCACATGGTGTGCAATACCAACCTTTGTAAGATCCTTTATAAATATCTCCTTGGTCATAAAGCTTTTTAAAAATCTTTTGAACTTGAGCTTCATGATCAGCATCTGTTGTTCTTATGAACTTGTCATAAGAAGAATTCATAAGATCCCAAATGCGCTTAATCTCACCAGCAGCTTTATCAACGTACTCTTTTGGCGTTATGCCTTGTGCTTCAGCTTTAAGCTGAATCTTTTCACCGTGTTCATCAGTTCCAGTTTGGAAAAACACGTCATAGCCTTGCATACGTTTTGCTCTCACAAGTGCATCGGAAAGCACTATTTCATAGGTATTTCCAATGTGTGGTTTGCCAGAAGCATAAGCAATAGCTGTTGTAAGATAATACTTGTCTCTTTTGAACATTGTTTCCTCTCTTTGCGGACGAATGGAATCCGCTTCAAGTATTGCGTGCACATATCATACACAATATATTATTATACATAAAATATTTTATTTTGTAAATTATTAACTTCTATTTGCATTTTTTTAATATAAATAAAAATAAAATTCACTTTTGCTTGCAAAAGTGATTGACATATTTTAGATTTTTTTGTTAGATTTAGTTGAGGTGCAATATGCAAAGTGTAACAGAAGTCGGAAAAACCGCAAAAGATTATGAAAACTTAAACGTCTCCAGCAAGGGACTGTTCAAGCGATTCGCGCATTATTATCGTCCATACAGAGGTACTTTCTTTTTTGATATGCTCTGTTCTTTTATCCTGGCAGTAAGCGGGTTATTATATCCTATCCTTTCCAGATATACTTTAAACACATTCATTCCTAATGCAATGCTTAAAGAACTTTTGCTCGCCTGTGCAGGTTTGTTAGGCGTTTACTTTTTACGTGCATTCATGAAATATTGCATCAACTATTATGGGCATGTTATGGGCGTCAACATGCAAGCAGATATGCGCAGCGAACTCTTCCGTCACCTCGAGGGTTTACCATATTCATTCTACGACAATAATGAAACAGGTCAACTTATGACACGTATGACCAATGATTTGTTTGATGTCGCCGAGCTTGCGCACCATGGCCCAGAAAACATATTCATCACTTCATTTATGACAGTTGGTGCTTTTGTTTATCTTTGTACAATTAATTGGAAATTATCACTCATTGTCTTTGCTTTCTTACCACTCTTATTTATTATCGCTTGGAAATCAAGAAAACAAATGACCAAGGCATTCCAAAAGAGCCGCGAAGAAATTGGTGGTATTAATGCAACGCTTGAAAATAGCATCGCAGGTATTCGTGTTACAAAAGCCTATGCAAACGGCGAGCATGAACAAGAACGCTTTGAAAAGAACAATCGCGGTTATGTAAAAGCAAGAAGCAAAGCATATAAAGCTATGGGCACATTTAGTGCAAATATGGGCTTTGTAAGTGAGCTATATAATGTTGTAGTTTTAGTAGCTGGTGGGCTCTTCTGTATATACGATAAAGACAATTTTAACTATGCCGACTTAGTTGCCTTTATGATCTCAATCAACCTGTTTATATCACCAATTCAGACGTTAATCGCCTTTTTTGAGCAATTACAAGATGGTATTACAGGTTTCAAACGCTTTGTTGCAATCATCGATGTTCCTGTTGAACAAGATGCCGATGATGCACAAGATATCGTTAATCCTACAGGTGATCTTAGATTCGAAAATGTCACCTTCGCATACAGTGACAAACGCGATATATTGACAGATGTTTCATTCGAAATTCCTGCTGGTAAGACATATGCTTTTGTAGGCGCAAGCGGTGGTGGTAAGACAACAATCTGTCATTTGATTCCAAAATTCTACAAGCTCAAAGATGGCATGATTTATGTTGACAATATTCCTATCGATAAAATAACAAACAATTCTCTTCGTCAATCTATAGGTATCGTTCAACAAGATGTGTTCCTTTTCACTGGTACATTCAGAGAAAACATCTCTTATGGTAAAATGGATGCAACTGAAGAAGAAATCATTGAAGCTGCTAAACGTGCCAACATACATGATTATATTGTGAGTTTGCCTGACGGTTATGATACACAAATTGGAGAACGTGGCATAAAACTAAGCGGTGGCCAAAAGCAACGTCTCTCCATAGCGCGTGTGTTCCTTAAAAACCCATCTATACTAATTCTAGACGAAGCTACAAGCGCTCTAGACAACACTACAGAGGCATTAATCCAACGTTCGTTATTTGATCTTTGCAAAGGGAGAACAACGCTTATTGTGGCTCACAGGCTGTCAACAATACGTAGCGCAGATAGAATCTTCGTAATAGACAGAGGCGAAATAAAAGAAGAAGGCACCCACGAAGAATTGATGTCTAAAAATGGCATATATAAATCTCTATATGATAGCCAGTTCGCTGACCTATCTTCTCTAATACCTATGGATAGTGTTAATATTGGTTAGTAATAATTCGTATATAAAAAATCCGTGGCATCAGCCACGGATTTTAATTTTATGCTTTTTAATCTTTAATTGCCTCAAATACTAAATCATCTATTTCTGGACGCATCGTAACTTTAAGATCTGCACTAGAGTAATGAACTTTTGTCCCATCACTGTATACATAATCAATACCATCTGTTACATATGACGATAGGAATGCTGTATTAAGGTCATCGTCAATCCATACAGGAAGTGCTTGGAAAATTAAATCCGAACAATTCTTTGTCGCTGAATATAAAATAACTTGGTCAACACTACATTTACTAATTGAGTCATCTAGATCAAAGTAACAATGCACATAAGTCCCATCACTGTATCTATAATGTAAGTCCACATCTCTTTTATTTGTAGGGAATGCACTTAAATTAACAGATGCATAATTCCCGCTTAATTGTGCCACGCCAGAGTAATACTCGGTTTTGTTAATGCTTGCAAACAAGTCATATGAACAGTTCTGATCAGAAAGCGTACGAGTGTAACCATCATAAGAAGTTATTAATCCGCTTGTATAGCCTAAATCTATTAATTCTTTAGCCATCCTATCGATAATAAAAGCATTTTTGAAATATCCAAAATCAATAAAACTTAAAATATCGTTTGCTGCTGCATAGTCTAAATACTCTTGGCTCACATTTAATCTAATTTTACTATCTTCTAAAAACTCTAAATTAATATGGTTTTCATCGAGAGCATAAGCGAGTATTTCTAAATACTTAGCCCTTGCAGTATCATTACGTGCAGGATCAAATTCGGCAGCTTGCCAATCTTCTGTCGATGAACAAATCTCCTGATAATATGTTGCAACTGGTGCCCCAAATAAATAACGTGCTGCGGATGCTTTTCTAAGCGATGAATACAAATATGAATCAACTTCTATTATTTCATTAGCATGATGATTAATATAATAAACATTATTAACATCTGTTATTGGGACATCGGCAAATTCTTCATACAAAGTAACAGTAAGTTCAGTGTATTTGTTCTCTAAAGCTCTTGCGGTTGAACGATTAGATGCTCCTGATCCGTTAAAATAATAATAAAAACTAAAATCTCCACTGCAGTTAGTTTTTGCACTGCTGCGTGGCTCAATGGTTTGCCACCCTTTATCTACTCTTACTAAAAAGTAAATTCCTACAGCTATACCCGCAATTGCAATTGCTATAAATACCAAAAACAAAATAAAACGCACACCCATATTCTTATGGGATACTTCAACATTTTGCACTGGCAATGGTTCTCTAATTTTTCTTCCGTTTCTCATGTAATATAAATTTAGCGGCTCCGANNTTACCGAGCCGTTATTAAGTGTTATCTCAATGTCAATAATAAGAAGAATAAGAACAACACAATAATGACTCCTATCAGTATGAAGCCGGCGATTGCGCCCTTCTTGCATTTCTTATAATTTCGTATATAGTTCTTCTTGCGGAATATAGCAGCCAATATTATACCAAGTATTGGTAAGAAGAACGACAAAACTGTATA
>DBVO01000016.1:14332-55054 GCA_002308215.1 Christensenella sp. UBA1262 | reverse complement strand
GCCTTACTACCTGTATCATGTATTGGACGATCCAAAATTGAATCTGAACCAGTAGGCTCTGCTTTCTTTCTTGATTTGCGATGCTTCTTATCATCCACTTCTTCAGGATTAACTTCTTGAACTGGCTTTTTAAGGCCCTCATAGAAAGCATCAAATTTAGAAAACTCAGATGACTTGAGTGGAACGCCTTCTTCACGAATACGTTTATATTCTTCAATCTCTGCAGTATTACCATAAACATAGTGACCATGCCCAATGTCTTGAAGTGATGGCTTTTCTTCGCTGTATTCATGCATAAAAGGATTATATGAATACAAAACCTTTTCTTTTTCAAGGATTGGATCTGGAATTGGAATTGCAGAAATCAAAGATCTAGTATATGGATGCAATGGGAAGTTGAAAAGCTCTTCTGCTTCGCAGACTTCAACGATTGTACCTTTATAAATAACACCAATTCTATCAGAAATAAAACGTACGATTGAAAGATCGTGTGCGATGAACAAATACGTAAGATTTTGCTCTGCTTTAAACTTGTTCATAAGGTTTAGAACTTGTGCACGAATTGAAACGTCAAGAGCAGAAATAGGTTCATCTGCGACGACCAATTCTGGCTCCATAATCATAGCACGAGCAAGACCAATACGTTGTCTTTGGCCACCAGAGAATTCATGAGGATAACGTGTCAAGTGTTCAGGCAAAAGACCAACTTCTTTGATCATTTTCTCAACCTTAGCAACACGGTCCGCCTCATTTTTGAAAAGGTGGAAGTTATAAAGGCCTTCACTTACGATATAATCAACGGTTGCACGTTCATTAAGTGATGCGGCTGGATCTTGGAAAACCATTTGTATGTTTCTTATTACTTCACGGTCAAGAGAATGTTTAATTCTACCTGAAATACGAACACCATGATAGTCTATTTCACCAGCAGCGCATGGGTTAACTCTTATAACAGCGCGGCCAACAGTTGTTTTACCTGAGCCTGATTCACCAACGAGAGAAAAAGTCTCGCCGCGGTAAATGTCAAAACTCGCATCTCTGACCGCACGAACAGCATGATCGCCCTTGCCAAATGTAATGTCCACATTTTTTACAGAAAGAAGAATCTCTTTACCATCTTCTGTTTTTGGACATTCGCTTGGCAAATGAGAAACCATTGTGGTTAACTCATATTTTTTCTTAGCGATCTTTGCCGCGATATTATCTTTAAATTGGTTAAATATTTGTTTTATGCTCTTCATAGTCCGTTAAATATTGAATGCTTCAGTTAGTTTCTCGTGGATTGACTTGATAATGTCAGGTTTTTCAATCTTTGGTGAACGAGGATCAAGTAGCCACGTTTTTGCAAAGTGTGTTTCCGTAACTTTAAACATAGGTGGTTCCACCAATGTGTCTATCTTCAAGCAATATGGATTACGTGGTGCAAATGGGTCTCCAACAATCTTGTTATAAAGTGATGGAGGCGTACCAGTAATTGAATAAAGCTTTGTGTTCTTTTGTGCAAGTTGTGGAAGAGATGAAAGAAGTGCCCATGTATATGGATGACGTGGGTCATAGAAAACTTCTTCTACTTTTCCAAGCTCAACAATTTGACCAGCATAAAGAACTGCGACACGTTCTGCAATATTAGCAACAACACCGAGGTCGTGAGTAATAAACACGATTGTATAGCCAAATTCTTTTTGCAAATCTTTGATGAGGCGAAGAATTTGTGCTTGAATCGTAACATCAAGAGCTGTCGTTGGCTCATCGCAGATAAGAATCTTTGGCTGACATGAAAGAGCTATTGCTATAACTATACGTTGACGCATACCACCTGAATATTGGAATGGATAATCATCAAAACGATTTTCCGCATTTGGAATACCAACCTTATTCATGAGGTCTATAGCTTTTGCACGAGCTTCTATTTCAGAACAATTTTGATGCATTGTTATAATAGAAGTGATTTGCTTACCAATAGTTATAATTGGGTTCAAGCTTGTCATTGGGTCTTGGAAGACAGTAGCAATACGTGAACCTCTTATCTTTTGCCAGTCTTTTGCATATTTGACCTTTGCCAAGTTCAATACGCATACACCATGCAAACTTGTCTCTGTCGTACCATCCAAAAATTTAACACGGAATACTGCATTGTCAAAAACTTTATTGCGGGTCTCTTCATCATTGAGATCAACGCCAAGTTTTAATGCCGTACGCAAAGATGCAAGGAGCTTAATAATGATTTTCATGCGCGCGAAGAAATTATATCTTGCGCAACTAAGATAGATTTCCTTGCCAAGAACTTCATTTCTTTGTTTTTGTTCTTCTTTAAGTTCGCCTTTAATTTCTTCTTTATAACGTGCATTAAGTTCTGCTAACTTGTTTGAGTATTGAACATGATACTCTTTGTCTGCAAGGAACTCTTTCTTATGCTCTTTAAGAGCATCTTTTTTGTCTTTTTCGGCCTTTTTAAGTTCTGCTTTGAACCTCTTGATTCTTGCATTAGCATCAGCAAGTTGCTCTTTATCCTTACGAGTAAGAGTCATTCTATAGTTAATTGCTTCGGTTAATTGGAATTTTGCTTCTGCAATTTGCTTTTCTATTGTTTCTTCTTCCTCATCAGAAAGAGCTATCTTATGCTTACGATCCGCTTTGAGCTCAAGGATTTCACGATATGTATTAGCACCATGCTCTAAAAGAGATGCCTTGTTTAAGAACGTCAACACCCAATCAAGTACTTTTTTATCAAAGCTTGTTGGTTTTGCAACTGTATCTGCTAATTCTTGGTCGTTAAATACAATTTCACCTCTATCAATAAAACCGTTGCTATCAAGCATACCAGCAAAAGTTTTAGTGAAAACTGATTTGCCAGAGCCGGACTCGCCAACAATTGCAATTGACTCGCCTTCATAGATATCAAGAGAAATACCACGTATTGCAGTTAAAATTCTGCCACGAACATGGAACTTTACGTCAAGGTTCTTAACAGAGAGTAAAACTTTTCTCTCTTCATTATCCTTATCCGCAATGACATTCGTTGGTTCTTCTTTAGCAATCTCTTCTTGTTGAACATCTTCAGCGGCCAATTGTTCAGCTACTGGAGCATCATTTGGTTCAGCATTTTGCTCTAAATCCGATTTAGATGCAAGTTGCTCTTTTAATTCTGCTTCGTTTTCATGACGCTCTTTTCTTGCTTTCTTAGCCACAATATCATGAAGTTCGCCTTCTGATACAGGTTGTGAAGCGACTGGAGTTTGAGCTCCAACTTTAATCATTTCAGGAGAATCTGGTTTTCTTCTTGGCATAACTAACCCTCCTTACATGTGCGTACGTGGATCGGATGCGTCGCCAAGATTTTGTCCGACAACGTAAAGAACGATCGTAATAACAGCAGAAACAGCAACTGGTGCCCAGAACTGAATCTGACGTCCTTGAACGAGCATTGATGCTTGAGCTTCTTGGATAATTCTACCAAGAGACATGTCGCTCATACCAAGTCCAATATATGACAAGAAAACTTCAGAACTAATATAAGCTGGTATCTCAGTTGCGAGCAACGTCACTATAACGCTGGTCATAAACGGCAAAACATTTTTAAATGCAATGCGGAATATGTTTGTTCCTAAACAACGCGAGGCAAGGTTATATTCTCTATCACGAATAATAATGACTTGCGTTCGTATGAAATACGCTATACCTAGCCAACCGGTTATGGTAAGCGCAAATACCATCGTCCAGAAACCTGCTGTCAAAATAAGAACAAGAACTGTAATAACAAGGATTCCTGGAACGTTTCCAATGATGTTGTATACTTCGGTCATGAAGATATCAAATTTCTTTGAGAAGCCCCAAATTGCACCGAGTGCGATACCAATGATCATGTTGATCGCGGCGCAGATGAATGCGAGTGAAAGCGAAATCGTACCACCATACCAAATATAGTCGAAGGTTGATTGGCCACGCATACCAGTACCCAAAATCCAATGCAAACTGAATCCATACTTCTCAATTGCTTGTTCTGGGCTCAAGTTCCATGCACTGAAGTCTCTAATGTGGATGTTTGGCGTAACATCTGGATCATAACCCATAATAAGTGGGTAAATATATGTGATTGCCAAAACAAGTCCAAGAAGTGCAAGGAAGATAATGTTGATTTTTCTCTTAAAGAAAACTCTAAACACTGATTTCCAATAGGAATAACGTGGAGCTGTAATCTTTTCGGATTCGAGGTCACTATGGTCTTGATGAGCAAACAATTCTTCGTTAGCCATATTAAGCTCTTGAAGATTAACTTGTTTATTCTCATCAGCAACGTCCGCTACTTTTGTAGAATAATATTTAATTAAAGCAAGTTCGTCTTTTTTCATAGTTACCTCGCTTTATCCGTAAAGGATATTCTTGGATCAACTAATGCCATCAAAATATCACCAAGTATAAGCGATATAATTGATAACATAGAGTAGAATGCTGCAAGACCTACAATAACCGCGTTATCACGCAAGGTAATTGCCTGTGTAAGCATACGACCTGTACCAGGGACAGAATAAATTGTTTCTGTAATGAAACCGCCAACCAAGGCTCCAAGTATTGTGCCTGGAATACCATGGACAAGTGGAATTGCCGCATTCTTCAAAATATGCTTGGAGAAAATACCTCTTTCTGACATACCACCAGATCTTGCAAATTTTACATAGTCACTATTCATCTGGTCAATCATATAACGCCTGAGCCATTGCATAAGTCCTGCAACAGACGGGAGCGCAATCGATACAATTGGCAAAACAAATTGAAGTGGGTTATTACTGTCAATATCAAATTTACCAGGCAATTTTGCCGCCATACCTACAGTACGGAAAATGAAGATATAAACAAGTGATGGAACTGCCAAAATAAATACGATATATGCAGTTGCAATCTTGTCAAACCATTTGCCCTTATTTCTTGCCATAGCAATACCAATCGGTACGCCAAGCAGATATGCTATAATTGAAGAGATAATACCAATGATGAAAGAAAGAGTAATTCTTGAGCCTGAACTCTTAACGCTTGTAACATTAGTATATTTATCTGTAAAACGTGTCTTTATGAACGTGTTGTCCAAATTGGCATTTGGCGAGAATGTAGCAGTATGTAAATCATCAGAAGTCTCTTCTACATATCCAGTAGGATATGTAACTTCGCTCTTAACAATACTACCTTGTTTGTTCGTCATCGTTTCGACAACTTCAACACCTCTATTAACAGCGAATGATTTACCAAGGTGGAACTTGACAACATTTTGATGAATAAATGGGAATTGATTGTCAAAATACAATAGATATTTATGTTTTGTTCCATTGCCCATAATTGCAGGAGAAAACTTCCCGCCTGCAGCTGGATCAAAGAACGTAAAGGTAAGGCCGCGTTCACCGACCAAATCTTCATCATTTTCTACATAATGGATTGTGTCCACTTCAAGAATACTTGTGAAAAATTTCCACAAACGAGTGAGCACTGGAATATCCTTATAAGCAAAAAGCACCTGTCTGCCGCCGACTGTAATTTTTTTCATGTCGGCATCAAGACGTACGATTGTATAGCCTTTGCTTTGATAGTACGCTTTAAATTTATCTACGTACTCTTTTACCGCTGGAGTATCATCGGCTTCCGTATATCCAAATTGTGCGACCTCATTACGTTTTTCTGACGTAAGTGTCCCATCTTTAACGAGCATGTTAAGCCAATCGCCATATGGAACATAATCCAAATAGCCAAAGTCCTCCCATCTCTCATATTGATAGACGTCTCTCGCATTGGACAATTTTTTGGAAAAGTTAGGATCGTTCTTAAATATATCTTCTCTCTTAATAAATGTATAAACGAGAAGCATAATAACGGCAACAATGATAACAACCGAAATCAATCCGCGTATTAATCTTTTCACTAAATACTTAGACATAATGCGTGTCCTTTTGTTTAGACTAAAAACGGAATAGGGATAGATAATATTCTACCCCCTTCCGTTTTTGATTCTTGTTTGTGGGTATCCTCCGAAGAGGATACCCTTTTAAGATTCAAATAGCTTATTCAAAATGTAAGTTATTTATTATTTATTAATAAATACCAAGCATCTTGATCATGTCGCCTGTTACAGGGTTCATGGTGTTGAGATATGTTGCTGGATCGCCGTAGTCTGGACCCCAACCTGAGCAGTCATAGATGTCATAGTTGCATTGGTCGCCGCTTCTTGCGAAGTAACCAACATAGTACCAACCATAGAGAGATGTTGAAACGATGTCGATAACGACTTTACCGTCGAACATTTCTGCAACACTGTCTCTCAATGCGATTGCTCTGTTCATGTATGTTGCATATGTGCCATAAACTGGGTAATCGATATGGATTGGGTTCTCTGCGCTTACATTAATGCCTTGTGCTGCAAGTTCTTGAATTGCAAGGTTGAGATAGTAGTTTGCTGCGTCTGCATTGAACCAACCATCGAAGCCTGCGGATGAACCTGCGCCACCGTCTGCTTGTGGATCCCAAACTTTCATTGCCTTGTCGCCCAAATCAGCATTAAGTTGTGCTTGAACGATTTCGCCATAGTATGTGCCCTTACGGAATGTTGTTGCAACACCATTGATTTCGATTGTTACGTCTTTACCAAGTGAAACGAATGTACCTGGTGTAAAGCTGTTTTGCAAGCTGAAGAGTGCACAATCATTACCGACTGCGATTGCATTGTATGCTTCACGATCGATACCACGAGCAAATGCCATACGGAAGTTTGCATTGCTAAGTGCTGCAATAGAAACTGCCTTTTGGTCAGCTGTCTTTTCTGAATCTGCATCATCGTAACCATCTGTATGATAACCATGACGATCAACGTTTACAAAGAAGCTGAATGTTGTTGCGTCTGTACCACTTACAAATGCATATGTGTCGTAGAGACCATCTTGTTTTGCGAGTGGGAGAGTTGTTGTGTTGAGGCTTGCGCCATCAATTGTACCTGCTTTCATGTCAACATAAGTTGCTGTAACATCATCATTATCTGCATAGCTGAGCCAATTGATTTCTGTGATGTTCATAGCACCCTTGTTCCAATAAGATGCGTTTTGTGACCATGTGATCTTATTGTTTGGTGTGAAGTTTGTAACGATGAATGGACCATTGTAGAGAATGTGTTCTGGGTCAATACCATAATTGTCACCTTGTGCTTCTGCATATTCACGGCAAACTGGAGCAAATGGGTTGTAGTTGAACATTGTGATGAAGTAAGCACATGGTGCTTCGAGTTCATAAACAATTGTATGATCGTCAAGTGCTTTTACGCCAACATGTGAGAAGTCATCATCTTCTTGATAGAGATATGCGGATGCACCTTTAAGGATACCATCTACAAGATAACCTGTACCATCAGCTGGGCCGAGGTCAAGAACTCTTTGCATACCATAGACGAAGTCATCTGCTTTAACATCAGCATAAGCTCTGCCGTCTTGGTCAACCCACTTAACGCCTTCTCTGATGTGGAATGTGTATTTGAGACCATCTTCAGAAATTGTAAGGTTGTCTGCGAGCATACCCATCAAACGACCTTCAACATCGTAACCAACAAGACCATCATAGCAGTTAACGATCTTTTCAGAGTCGTTAGCACGCATTGTACCTGTGATATCCCATGTTTCTGGGTCAGATGAATAACCACTGTTCAATGTGCTCTTAAGAGAATAACCATGAGCTGCAAGATACTTCTTTGCTTCTGCAATATATGTACCTGTGCCTTTCTTCTCTTTGTAGAGAGCTTTCAAAGCGTTGCGGTCTGAGAGCTTGAGATAGTCTGTGCAAACAAGCAATGTGTAGAGACGATCACTATCTGTACCCCAAAGGACTGGAGATGCAGAAAATGGAACTGTCTTATTAATTGCGTAACGGCCACCATTAGAAGTTGTTGGCAACAATGCACCGCTTTCGAGAAGTTTTGCTTCTGCGATAGCCATACCTGCATGTTTTGCATCAACGTCTTCATTTGCTTTTGCAGCTGCAAATGCTTCATAGAAGTCGCCAAGTGTTGCATCATATACTGCCCAATCTTCATCGTCAGAGTGATCTTCATCATCTGTGAGAGTATAATCCATTACTGCATTAACGCTTGTAGCACCTTCTGCACTTGTCGCTGCATCAACGATAGCATCAAAGCAAACTCTCAAATCTGCTGGACCTTCGTCTCCGCCACCTTTGTTCTTGTTCTTCTTGTTACATGCTGCGAAGCAGACTGTAAGCATAGCTACAACAAGCACAACTGCGATCAAACTAATGAATAGTTTTTTCTTCATTTTTTATTCCTCCAAATTAGAATTATCTGTTTTTTTATATAGCAAAAGAACTAGCCTTCCCCCGCTATATGCGAATAATTTATCACGATAAAGCGTAATTGTCAAATGATTTTGCATACTTATTTTAAGGTTTTTTTAATACTTTTGATAATCTTTATATATTATCGCGCGCGCGTAGAACAGTGTTTTTATGTTTGAATATCCACTTTTTAGTATTTTTTTGTCTTTTTGAGGGGAAAATCAAACACATTTTTATATCTGTTTTGTTATAATTATGCATTTATTCATATTTTATGCATATTTTATAAATTTTAACATTTTCTGCAAAAATAAATAAAAATTAAGAAAGATTTTGTAAAAAGTTGCTTTTTTACACTAAAGTGATATAATTGGCTCATAATCATATAAATATTTAATGGAGGCACAAAATGGAAGATTTCGCAAAAAAGTATCTTGATTGGTATCAAGGTCAATCAAAAATCGTAAGAGCACTTCTCTGCTTGCTTTGGGACGTCCCATCAAACCTCTACCGTTTTTCTAAGAGCGCACTCAAAAAAGATAATCTCGGCATTTGCCTTTCAATTATCTGCGCAATCTTTGGCGGCTGGATTTTGTTTGTTGTAGACCTTATTTGCATCTGCGCTCTTGATAAATTGATTTGGCTTGACGACCTTAGTGGCGATTCTAAAGATGAACCAAAAGCTGAGGAACCAGCAGAAGAACCAGAGGCAGAAGCAGAAGTCGAAGCAGAATCTGCTGAAGAACCAAAAGAAGAATAATTCTTTAATAGTTAAAATGAAAAAAAACCGCTCGAAAGAGCGGCTTTTCTTTTATAAAACAAAGTTTTATAGTTATCTCTTATTCAACAAAGAATATTTAAGAACTGCATAACAGGTTTTTGAATCTTTAATCTTTCCTTTTAAAATATCATCCAATACTTCTTTTATTGGACGCTTGTATGCAGATATAAATTCATCTTCATCTAGATGCGTTTCTCTCTTTTTAAGCCCCGTAGCAAGGAATATATATAGATGCTCATTAGTATAGCCTGGAGTTGGATATATGATTCCGAATGGTTCTATTCTATCACAATCATATCCAATCTCTTCAATGAGTTCGCGCTCGGCAGTAACGATTGCTTCTTCCCCTGCTTCAAGTTTGCCCGCAGGAATTTCTTCAATTATTTCCTTGTATGGATAACGGAATTGTCTAACTAGCCACATATCTTCGCCATCTATTGCTAGGATTGCGGCCCCACCTGGGTGCTCTACGTACTCGCGCTTAGCTTTATTGTCATCAGGCAAATCAACATCATCTAGTTTAAGGTTTATGATGCGCCCGTGATACAGCTCTTGTGAATCTATTGTTTTTTCTATCAAATTATCATCCATATCACAGTTTCTCTTCAAGAACAAGATGAATCATAATAAATTCAACATCTAGAGTGAGAATCTTCTTCCCTTTCTTTTCGCTTTGAGTAAACACAACAAATGGTTCTGTGTTTTCATTATGTGCAACAATATCACCTACATAAACTGCTTTAAATGTATTACCTTCTGAATCAGTCAATGTTTCAAGGTGATATGTTTGATCAAAAGCAATTCCAAATGAGAAATTACTTGGGAGCTGATCAATAATATCGGATGGCACACGATGAGTTCTTTCTATTCCTTTTATTATTTCACTCTCAAAATCGATCCCTATTAAAGAAAGTCCTAAACTCTTTTTCATAAGATTAAACGATTCTTCAACATGATCAAGAGTAAAACCTGGGAACATATCTACGACGTATGGTTGGATGACTGCTTCATCAATATCAATATCGGCAAGTCCTGCTGTTAATTCATTGATATCATATCCAAACAAGTCGAGAAGGCCAAGGGCTGATTCAACTAAATTGTCAATTGTTTTCAATTGGCCATGAACTTTTCCATCAGATGTAAATGTAAAATAGCTTTCTTCTTTATCAAATAAATCCGCAACTAAGCCAAATGGCAAACCTACTATTTCTGTGTCATCACTAATTTTGAAAAGCATATCGTTTTCAAAATATTCATCTTTAATTTCTGCATCTTTATCGCAAGCAAAGAAAGTGAATGAGAATGTTAAGATAAGGAGCACTGTTATTATTAATGATAAAATTCTAAAACGTTTCATAACGCACCTCCTTAACAGTATTTAGGCAAATAGCCCTTGATTGCATTAAAGTAGGTATTTGTCACTTCGCGATAGTTTTGTGCTGAATTGATGCTTGAAATTACTGCCTTTGCATCAAAACCTTCGCATGAACTATACATTCTATTAATTTGTTCTATTTTGATAGATTTATATTGGTCTACTGCATCAGCTTTCGCAAGCCCTAATTCAACAAACTTAGCTTGTGTTGTTTCTGCTAATACCGCATGACCAATATTAGATGGGTGCGTCCAATCGCTGAAGAAAAGGTCTGACCCTTTACATCCTTCACCAATATATACTTTGCCATCTCTTACATCTGTCTTTACATAATCATCAAATGCTTTATTTGCATCTATAATTACAATTGAATTAGGATTTGCAGCGAGATATTCATCAAACATACCATTCAAATGGCACAACAGTTCTTGTGCAACAGCACGAATTTGTTCAATGGTTGTAATTTTAGTGCCTTGAGCTCCAAATCTTCCATCGTCATCTATTTCTGCAAGTCTAGCTAACAATTCTGGATACAAGAATTTGCATCCACCAACTACAGGGTTATATACTTTTTGGAAACAAATAGTTGCGTTTGGATTCCATTCTCTAATTATAGATATAATATCGCAGATATCTTGATATGTATTTGGGAATTTAAACGTAACTGTTCTATCTGAATCAAGAGCTTGTCTTGATGCCTGACCACCGTCATGCAACAAATTAATTAAAGTCGTGCCTTCTTCATATTTTGCTTCAAAATCTTCATCTGCAACTTCAAGCATCAAAAGCCCAAGATCATATTGCAAAAGATTGTTCCCGCCAATAGAAACATGGATAATATCAGCCTGTTGGATATGCGTCTTCATAAGAGTTGCTGTCTCGCCGTTTTCTTTAATCCTATTAAGAAGTCCGAGCAAGCCACCTTCATCATTGCCGAGCATATCTCCAGATGTTTTGTGCCCTGAAACTGAATGATTAAAATATCTAAAATTATTCGTCCTGCCAAGCAAGGCATAATAGGCATAATTATCTCTTTCACTAAGTGGGGATGGGCCTATTAATCCTTCAGCAATTGAATCTCCGAGATATACAATTGTTTTGTCAGGCGCTACTTTTTCTGTTTTTTTGTTGCATGCAACAGCAAACACCAAAAGCGCAACGAGAACAAATACAACTGTTATCATTAAAAAACGCTTTTTCATATTTTCCCCCAAATTAAAACTAATTATATATTACTACCAAAAAAGTTTAAAGTAAATAGTCAAATGTATGAAAAAAGGAAGTTTTCACTTCCCTTTTTGTGCTTTTTTCTTGTTTCGCTTACTTTACAAATTCAACTTTTTTCATTCGTTGTTCTGCCAACGGCCTGTCTGAACGATCAGTTTTAACATTAGCAATTTTATCTACGGTTTCAATTCCCTCTACTACCTGTCCAAAAGCAGCATATTGACCATCAAGGAAATTGCAATTTGCATGGCAGATAAAAAACTGTGATGAAGCTGAATTATAGAACTGGCTACGTGCCATGGAAATAACTCCTCTTTTGTGAGATAAGTTATTACTGACTCCATTAACTGCGAACTCACCTTTAATCTCCTCATCAGCTCCGCCCATACCTGTTCCAGTTGGGTCTCCGCCCTGGATCATAAAGTCTTTAATTACTCTATGGAAAATAAGCCCATCATAAAAATGTTTGCCGACGAGTTTTTGAAAATTAGCTACTGTTATAGGAGCATTCTTTGCATCGAGTTCAACTACAATTGACTCCCCATTTTCCATTGTAATTCTTACTAAATTTGTTATTTCATTAGTTGATTGATACATTATTTACCTCATTAAAAATGATTTTTGATAATACTTCTTGCAACTGTCATTGCTGATGTCCATGCCCATTGCAAATTATATCCGCCACAATCGCCATCTATATCCAAAGCTTCGCCAATTGCATATGCATCCTTTACATGATTAGACATAAGATTTTCGTCAAATTCTCGTGGGTCAAGGCCTCCTGACATTACTTGTGCTAAGCTAACATCTCCGAGACCTTCTATTTCCAATTTGTAATTTTTTATTACATTAGCAAGTGCACCAATTTTTGCCTGTGCTGGTTCTTCTGGAGTGCAATTCGCCGCTGCAATTAAACGCTCTTGAACCTTAGAATGGAATGTTCCTAACATCAGTTCACCTACGGTCATAGTTGCACCACGTTTACGAAGAATATCTTCTACTTCAGCACGAGAATATTCTGGCATAAAGTCGATGGTCATCATATCGCCAATTTTGGCTCTATCTCTTGCGAGTTCACTTGAAAGATTAAATACTGCAATACCGCTTACGCCAAACTCTTTAAAGAGCACCTCTCCTACTTCATATCTGTATCCAATACGAACACCAGCTTTAACTCTAACTCCTTGCAATCCTTTAATTGCTTCTTTATTGACTTTAATTGGAGCAAGAGATGGGCGCATTTCGCGCGATTTATGCCCTAATGCGGTAAATAAACTTGTGCTATCTTTTCCAAATGTAGCAGGAGAACCTGTAGCCAAAACTACATTATCGCAAGATATTGAGAATGATTCATTTGGTTTCCCTTCGCACTTAATAATACCTTGAACATTAAATGAATCGTTAAAGCTCTCTACAAAGTTTACAAAATGCGATGTCAAAACCTCAGTCCCGGCTCTGTCTACTGCTCTACGAAGGACATCAAGCACTGTTGAAGCGCATTCGCTATAAGGATATACCCTCTTATCGACAGCTTTCGTAATAAGGCCCATCTTTTCAAAAGCTTGAACCGTATCATGAGCATCAAATTTGTCCAAAAACTCTTCAATATATCCAGGCTTATTATAATGGGCAATATTCATATCAAGGTTTGTCAAATTACACTTCCCATTACCTGTTGCAAGCAACTTTTTGCCTACTCGGTCGTTGCTCTCAAGAAGTGCCACCTTCATGTTTGCAGGAAGATTCGCAGCAAGAAACATTCCTGCTGCTCCACCACCAATAATAACTACATCAAATTTCAAATTTTCCATACGAATATATTAGCATAGCTAATTAATATTTGCAATAATATAATTGGCATGTTAAAAAAATGTAAAATATGCTTGTCAAATAAATAAAAGTAGTGTATTATAACTCTTGCTTTGGAGGCGTAGCCCAGTTGGTTAGAGCNNGACATCGTGGAGGTCATAAGTTCGAGCCTTATCGTCTCCACCAAAGACAAAACAAGCCAAACTCGCAAGAGGATGGCTTGTTTTTTATTGTTTTGATAAGCGCATAATCTAAATATACATATAGACAAACAAAATGGAGTGTGCTATCATAAAAACATAGGTGGAATAATGGCAAAATATGAAATCATTATTGACAATTTAGCGGTGTTTGTTGGCGAACAAAAAGCTCGTCATGATTGCGTATTGCCTATTTCTTTTACAGTAGATGGTAAAACACTAGAAAAGTCCTCAGGAAAAATAATTGGGGATGCACATCATGCTGGATTATCTGTTAGAACTCAGATCACGCCAAAAGATTCCACTCACGCACTAGAAAAAATACTTGGATCGGGTAAAGATGTCTTGATACTTTCAGTATCATCTGGTATTTCCGAGAGTTTTAGTACTGCAGAATACATTGCAAATGGGTTAAAAATTAAATATCCGGATAGAAGAATTATTGTTATAGATACGCTTTCATGTGGCGCTGGCGAGGGACTTCTCTATTCTCTTGCTCTTAATCTTCAAAAAGATGGCTTGGACATTGAACAAGTTGCTAACCGCTTACAAGAAGCAAAGCAAAAACTTCATCATGTTTTTATTACAAATGATTTTTCCGCACTATCTAATAACGATATAATTGCTCAAACAGCAATTGTAAACATTAAACCTATATTTGACATTTCAAAAGGTGGTAAGGTTTGTGTGCTTCAAAAAACTATGGGCAACAAAAAAGCCATTTCTGATATAGTCAAATACGTTGTTTCCTCATATGATAAGGATATTAATTATCCACTTTTAATTACATATGGAGGAAAAGCTGAAGCACAAAATCTTTACGATAACATTGCAACGAAACTCCCTGATGCTCTTATTGAATTTAAACAAGAAAACGAATTTGTTTCTGCTTATATCGGAGCCGATGCAGTTTGTATTTGTTTCTTTGGAGAATCTCGAAAAGCCTAACAATTTAGATAAAAAAAGCGTACCGCCTGGTACGCTTTTTATTTTTGTTTTAAAACTTATTTATCAAGTTTTTCATAAAGTGATTTGTACACTTTGTTGTAATATGTGATTTCGTTATTTTTAATAACGTCACCAGCTTTAGTGTTGTAAAGATCAGCTTTCTTTCCTTCGAGAAGTGAATCATAAATTGAACCATATACTGTCTTGACATCGTCAAGATCTTCAGCATATGTGAGAACATAATTCATTGGAAGGATGCCTGTTGTGTTATCAAGAGCAACTTGTTGTTCTGCATTGAGAGGTTGTCCATCAGTATCCTCATTTGTATATGCATTAGCATCCCAAACCTTGTCGCTTGCAAGTAACACAAACACGCCTGCGTATGCGCTAGAAGATCCAATGTTGTCTGCGACAACATAAACTTTACCATCACCTGCAAGTTCACCTTGTGCATCTGCACCAGCGAAATCTGCGTCTACAACTGCGCCAACTTGATATGCGCCTGTTCCAACATCAATCAAGTTTCTTGCATATGTTGTGAAGTCTTCAAGGTAATTGGATGTCTCACCTTCTGGTGTAACAAGATATCCAAGGCCGCCATTATTAGAATCTGAACTTACTGCACCACTGTCATCGCCAACAAGATAAAGCCATGCTGTTGCAACTTCTCTAAGCCAATAAACACCTTCAATATGTGTCATTTCGTTGCTTTCTACATATGCTTTAACTTGGTTAAATGAGTTGTGGATTTGATGAATAATACCAACTTCAGCACCATCATCGAAAGCAGAAATTTGCTTTGTGAGATATGCCATTGCTGGATGCTCATGCGCATTATAAACTATTTCAAATTCACCATCATCATTTTTCTTGAATTCAAGGATTTGAGAATAATTGTTGTCCTTGTTATATTCGGTGTTTTCTGCAAGATATGGATTGTTTGCATCAGTCATAGGATCGCGGAGTTCAATTTCATTGCCATCTGCATCCAAAACCTTTGCAGTAGAATCATAATCTGGGTTAGAGACATTAATCTTCATTACCCTAACAGCTCTATTGCGCTCAATACGAACCATCTCTTTGTTTTGTTGGTTAGTATATCTTTCGTTGAGCTTGTTAACTGACTCGTCGTCAAGTTTCAAAAGAATGTTGATAGCAAATCCATAGCTGTGGTCAAGTGCTGTATGATAATACGTTGTGTTAAGAGCACTTGTAAGAGCAGAAGAATAAGCAGATGAATCGCTGCCAAATGTTTCTTTGTTCTTTGATACAGCAAGAGTAAACTCTTCTTCAACTTCAGCTTTTGTAACTGTTACACCTTCGCCAATAACACGTTCAAGTTTTTCAACGAGCATTGAATCCATTTGGTTTTCAAGATAATAGTCATAACACTCTTGGAAATTTGATTTGTGAACATTGTTTATCATGTTCTTTTTAAGAGTTGCGATGCCTTCATCTATATAAGTTTTGAGAGTGTCATCAAATGTGCTTGTTGAAGGAACTTGCATATTCTCGATTGTCTCATCATCTTTGAGTTCATCGAAAAGGCCTTGTTGATATTCATTTGAAAAGAAAGTAGGAGTCAAATCAGCTTCATCAAAGTAAGCGTCTTTGTCATAATCATCTTCATCATCTTCCTCTTCCTTTACAGCACGTGGCGCAAGATATTCAACCCATTTTGCATAAAGTGTTGTGTCTTCAGCAAGTTTGGTATCAAAATCAAATTCTTCTCCACTGAAATCGTCTTCCAAGTACCATCCATAGAATGTATAGCCACTTCTTGTTGGATCAGTTGGTTCTTCTGCTGCACTGTTTCTTTGAATCTTTTGCTCTGCAACTTCGCTACCTTCATTTGATTCAAATTTTACAGTGATAGGATCTGTAACTTTTTCCTTTTCAGGTGTTGTTTCGCCAGCATTATAATTGTCTTCGCTAATTGCTGATTTAATAATTGTTTTCAAAGATGAAAGCAAGCTTTCATTTGTTTGATCAATAGCATGATCAACTTCAGCTGTTGAAAGCAATTGTCTTGAAGTTACAGTGGCATAAGTTACATTTGCATCAATCTTGTCTGCGTGATTTGCCTTAACATAATCAAGGACGACATCTTTTGCATAGAGATTCAAAAGCTTTTGTTGAGCAAGTGATTTTACGAGATAGTCAGCTGCTTGTTCATAGGTAAGCCCGTAGTAATTGACATAAAGATAGGCATAGCTATTAAAACTTGACTCGAGTTCAAACTTGTAGACATTTGCTGTGCGTCCCTTATAAGAAACTGAAGCAACTACTTGGTTTGCATCTCTCGTATCGTTTTTCTTGAAAATTTCGTCACAACCTACAAGCAGAGTGGCAAATATTGCTACCACTAATGCGAGTGCGATTATAACAATAAGTTTTTTCTTCATATTCTAACTCCTAAGAGAAAAAATCAATAGTACGAATATTATACACACTTATACCCGAGCGTGCAAGCAAATTTCACAATATAGTAAAAAAGTTTAGAGTTTAAAAAGCTTAAATTTTGTAAATAAAAAGAAAAAATGGCATTAGATGCCAGAAAATATGAGTATATTTACTTAGCCAACACTAGCAAAAAACTCTATAAGCTTGGCTAATTTTTGTTCTGCTGTTGTGTGATTAACCTCAAAAATAAGCGTTGGCGGAATTGTGCTGGTAAGCACTACACTGCCAGAATGATCTGCCACTGCTTTCATAAGTGCTTCATTTTTAAATACTTCTGCATCATAGAAATTCGCACCTGCACCATTCTTATTGATAATAATGCGAGATACATCTTGACGAGATGCAAGATTCTTAAGAAGCGCTACGTTAATGAGGTTTTCAAGTGGTAAATCTACCTTCCCATAAACTTGTTCGAGTTCGCTAATAAGCTGATCTCGAGATGCAAATGAGTTTACCTCTGCAATTCTCTTATAAACCTTTAGTTTATCTCTTCCTTCCATTATGCTATCAGAAATAAATGCAGCGATATCTACTTTCATTTCACAATCACGCTCTGGTCTCGCTACAACACCGGTCTTAACTTCTTGAATAGCCTCGTCCAAAATTTCAAGATACATCTCATAACCAACACGTTCAATATGGCCAGATTGTTCGGCGCCAAGTAAGTTACCTGCACCACGAATTGACAAATCTGCAAGTGCAACTTTAAAGCCACTGCCAATTTCTGTATTTTCAAGCAATGTATTCAGGCGCTTTTCAGCCTGAGATGTAAGGCTATCATTAGCAGGCACAGTGAAATACGCGTGTGCCAGCACCCCACGTCTACCTACTCTTCCTCTCAATTGATATAATTGAGCCAATCCAAAATGGCCACTGTTTATAACTATAAGCGTATTAGCATCTGGGAGATCTATTCCGTTTTCAATAATAGTTGTCGCTACAAGAACATCATATTCTTTATCATAGAAAGCGCCTATGCGCTTTTCGAGTTCTCCAGACGACATTTGCCCATGAGCGGTAATTATTCGGACCTTATTGTCTGTTAATTCTCTAAGTTTTGCAGCAAAAGGCTCGAGGGCATCTATCTCATTAAGCAAAATTAAAGTTTGCCCTCCTCTAGTTGTTTCGCGTTCCACGGCATCAACACACATAGCATCGCTATATTCAACAACATATGTTTGAATTGGCAATCTACCTTGAGGAGCAGTCTCAAGCATTGAGATATCTCTTACCCCAGTCAATGACATGTTGAGTGTGCGAGGAATTGGGGTCGCAGATAATGTAAGAACATTGACAAGCGGATATCTTTCCTTGAGTTTTTCTTTATGCTCAACACCAAATCGTTGCTCCTCATCCAAAACAAGTAATCCGAGATCTTTAAATTCAATGTTTTTGGAAAGAATTTTATGGGTTGCTACAGCCAAATATGTCGTTCCTTCTTTTAGTTCTTGTACCAACGCAGCATTATCACTACTAGATTGTAATCTAGTAAGTAGACCGCACTTTATTCCAAATGGCTCAAGACGAGGCACTAAATTTTCATAATGTTGTCTTGCTAGAATTGTAGTAGGAGCAAGCAGTACTGCTTGTTTCCCATCCAATGCTGTTTTAAACATTGCTCTAAATGCAACTTCTGTTTTACCAAAGCCAACATCACCAACAAGCAACCTGTCCATAATCTTACCGCTTTCCATGTCAGATTTAATATCTGCGATAGCTTTAAGTTGGTCGGCTGTCTCTTCGTATTCAAAATTGTCTTCAAATTCTTTTTGCCAAATGGTATCTTTGCTATATTTGTAACCAGTTTGCTTTTCACGCTTTGCATAAAGCTCGACCAAATTAACTGCGAGCTTACGAACAGATTTTTTGACCTTTTCTTTCTCTCGAGCGAATTCTTTTCCGCCCATTTTATTGAGAGCAGGGTTCTCTTCGCCAACAAATTTTTGTAGGTTATTCATTTGATCGGTGGCAACATATAACATGTCTCCATCGCGATATCTAAGAACAATATATTCTTTCTCAAATTCGCCCACTTTCATTATAGTGGTGCCTTCGCAAAGACCTATGCCATGTACACGATGTACTACATAATCACCTGCTTTTGGTGCGATAAACTGCTGTTTGTGTAATTTAACCTCTTCGGCTCGATGCTTACCTACACACTCTGAAGTGCCAATTAAACACACTTTCATTGCTGGATACAAGACACCTGTTTCAACCGCTAATGGTGTAACAACTACACTAGCTTCACTTTCTCCATCGAGCGAAAACTCAGCAAAGATTTCTTGTTCTCTCAAACTCTCAACAACCGTCCTAGCCTTTTCACTACTGCCAGTAGCAAAAATAACTTTTGTCCCATTAATTGCAAAAGTTTTTAGATCTTGAGTCAAACTGTCAAAGTCTAAATAATACTTGGTTATAGCTCTTGTCTTTGGCTCTATAACTAATTTAGGTTCAAATAGGTTGTTAGTAAGTGATAACGCCGAAAAGCTCATCTTACGAGCAGTAAATAATTGTCTCTTGAGTTCAAATATATCTATGCAAACGGATTTGTGCTCGTCTACAATTTCTCCTCCTTTGAGAAGTGTTGTAATACGACCATCAAATTCTTTTCTTAAGATACTGAGCTTGTCAAATACAACTTTTGGCTCATCAAAAATAATTGTAGTTGGTTCGCCATCGTTTAAATAATCAAGTAGTGACTCACTACATCCCTTTATAAATGGGAGTGCCCATACAAAAGATGCATCATTAGCGCCGACAGATAATTTGTCGAATAATTCTTGTGCGTTTCTGTTCCCTAAATGCTTTTTAATGCCCTCACGCGCACTATCATATCCTTTTTCATCAATAAGAATATCGCTAGTCGGAGAAATCGTTATAGAAGATAGCTCATTTGTCGAAAGCATTTCATCAACATCAAGGAGCTTAATATCTTCAATAAGCTCATCAAAGAAATTGATTCGATAAGCATTTCCGCTAACATCATATACATCGAGTATATCACCACGCAAAGCAAAATCACCGATATCAGCAATCATCCCTTGCCTTGCATATCCCATATCTGCCAATTTATCTGCTAGATCTTGAGGCGATATAACATCTTCTTTTTTAAGAGACAAAGAAAATCTTTCAACAAGTCGTCTTGAAGGGAAAAGTTGAAGCAGTGCTTCAGCGCTAGTAACAATAACATCTGCTTCATTGGATACAATACTAACTAAAGCATTAATGCGCTGACGCAAGTTAGCAAGAGAAAACCCCTTTCTTGGCAACAGCACATCATCACGAGGAGGTAAAAACTTAACATTCAATCCCCATGAAGACAATTGACGAGTTGCACTCTTAGCTGCAAGATTGTCAGAAACTACATATAATTTTCTACAAGGTAGCTGAGATATAATATGATACTTTGCACCTTCTGAAACGCGCAAAATAGAGACGGCAGATAGTCTGTCGTCTAACAAGCGTTTTTTCTTGAGCCCATCAAGGACTGCAAGCTTTTCGCCTAAATTTGTAAGTTTCAAAACTGCTGGGGTAATCAATTTAATTTCTCTTCCAAATTAATCAACTATGTTTAGTGAATTCTGTTTATTTTCTCTTCAACTCGAGCAAAGTCTTCACCTTTAATTAATTCCACAAGTAAATCTTTAGCTTGTTCTATCACATTATCGAGAACCTTTTTTGAATCATAATCCACTTTAGAAAGAACAAACTCAATTAATTCAACTTCTTTGTTTTTAATGGCATCAGTTTTTGTACCTATGCGAAGACGTTTAAAATCTTGTGAGTTAAGCTCTGATACTATGGAACGCATGCCATTGTGAGTTCCTGCACTACCATGTTCTCTCATTCTTAGTGAACCAAGTGGGAGATCAATATCATCATAACAGACTATAAGTTCACTTGCCGCATCAACGTTATAATGTTTAACGAGTTTTTTAACAGCTACACCAGAATTATTCATATATGTTTGTGGCTTTGCAAAAACAATATCCTCTCCACCAACTATTAACCTGGCGGTTTTTGATTCACATTCTGTTTCGTCAAATTTAACCTTGAATGATTTTGCTAATGCATCTACAAGATTAAATCCAACATTGTGATAGGTGTTTTTGTACTTCATGCCTGGATTTCCCAGTCCTACAATAAGCAACATAATTATATCCTTTTGCCCAAATAGGCAGTTTATCTTATATTTTTGCTGAGTTAAACTCTATTTCTTGCGTTTTCCTTTAAAAAACTCTGACAGTAATGCAGAGCATTCATCAGCATGATGACCGCCAGATACAAGCACATCATGGTTAAATAAACCTGACTTAAATAAATCTACTTTACTACCTGCTGCGCCAGTTTTTGGGTCCTTCGCACCAAAGTATAAATTGCGTATACGGGCATTTATCATAGCCCCTGCACACATTGGGCAAGGCTCAAGAGTTACATATACATCACAATTCTCTAACCACCAATTATTCTCAACTTCAGCAGCTTTAGCGAGAGCAACCATCTCTGCATGTTTTGTTGCATCATTGGCTCTTTCTTTCATGTTTTCGCTTGTAGCAATCACTTCATCGTTCTTAACAATAACTACGCCAACAGGAACCTCATCTGCTTTTGCAGATGCTGTCGCGAGATCTATCGCAAGTTGCATGTATTTATCATTGTAATTTGTATTGTTTTCCATTTTATTTATGATAAGGTGTTCCTGCTATTATAGAATACGCACGATAAATCTGTTCGCATACAAGAACTCTAAATAATTGATGAGGGAAAGTCATTTTGCCAAATGACAACACCATATCCGCCTTAGAACGTAGCTCATCTGTATGCCCATGGCTTCCACCAATAAGGAACGAGAATTCATTTATTCCTTCTGTGCATTTTGTGTTGATTAAGTTTGCGAATTCCTCGCTGGATAATTCTCTTCCTCGGAAGTCTAATGCTATAATAAAGCCTTTGGCTTTAGAAAGTAACTCCTCGCTCTCTATATGCTTTTGTTCTTCCGGAGATTTGCCCTGAGGTGCATCTGGAAGTTCAACAACTTTAAAATCAGCATAACGAGACATGCGCTTTGTATATTCTGCTATAGCATCAACAAGATATTTTTCTTTAATTTTGCCGATTGCAATAACATTTACTCTCATCTCATAATCCCCCAAACAAGCGAGAAGACTGTAGCGGCAACGCCAACTGCAATGGTGAGCCAAAATACAAGATCCTTTGCGACTGGATAAGCCAAAGTATTCTTAAATGGCTTGTCGTCAATGCGCGCCATCTTAACTGCCTCGTTGCGCATCCGCCAAAACATTAGCGCAATAAGTACTGCACATAAAAGCACAACAACAATGCATACGAGGAGGCCTCCGACCGTAGAATATAACCAGTTCTCTACTGAAATAATAAAGCTGAATGCTCCACCAGCATCTGATACATATCCCAAAAAAACTGACCACGCATTGTTTAAGAAATGCATGAATATTGAAGGCCAAATCGAACCCGTGTAATACATCACAAGCGCCATCATTAAGCCATCTGTGAAAGTATATCCTGTTTGTACTATGTTTTGATGCATTAGGCTGAAGAATAGCGCAGATATAAGCACAAACTTCCACCCTGTTTCTTTATATCCAGCATTTATCAAACCTCTATGAGAAAACTCCTCAAAAAAGCCTGGCAACACTGCAACAAAGAAAATCTCTTTAAATAAAATGCCTACGCTCGAATAATCAGTGTCTGATGGGGAGCGCGTATATCCTACAAGCGAGAGGACCATTTGCCAAACCATTGAAACAGCGGAGCCAACCACTATCATGCAAATAGCCAAAACAAAAGTCCTTAAGGCATCCCTACCTGATACTTTTTTAAATCCAAAGTCATGTAAAAAAGCATTAAATGCTTTTTTCGTTTTCTCGCCCTTAGTTTCTTCTTTATTCTCTAATTCTTTTGGTAAAGAATCTGCATCACGTTGATATTCTGTTCCGACAAAACTTAATTGTTCTTCTTGATCTGTCTCTTTCGCTTTTCTTTTTGGAAAATACAGCAGTTCTTTATCTTGCTTACTAGCGACAAAAATCATGTAAAGAACAAATGGTACAATGCCAAATATTATAATCTGAATTATGATAGTCCAAAAAGCATCTGCATCATTTATTCCTAACGCAGAATATATATCAAGAGCAGATGCCACTCTCATTATGAGAGTGAGCAACACAACTACAAGATATATGATGCTTACTTTAAGTCTTTTGCTAGTCATATCAAATCATTCCTTGAACAAATGCAATAATCCAATAAATAATTACAATGCCCAGCACAAGCCAAACACCAAGAACATTTTGTTCCTTTCCTGTTGTTTCAATTCCGTTTGAACGTGTAAGTGCTCTGGTTATGTTTTGCCATCCACTCTTTGTGAACAGAGATCCAATAAACTTAAATGTATCTACAAACAAATTACTTTTCTTAGTTTCATCACCTTGAGCATAAATTGTAAAATCTTCATATTCTATGCCATTAGAAACAACTTTGAATCTCTCTTCTTTTTTCTCTCCAATGCGATAGAACAAATAAAGCAATATTACAAGCAAGAACAAGCCAACAATAACGCTTGCAGCTCCAGTAAGCCAATTATAATAACCTAGCTTTGCATAAAGTTCATCGACTTGTGGCAAATAGTTCGTAAGTGTGATAGCAATAAAATTGTTTAAAAAGTGGATAATCACTGCGCCCCAAATACTACCTGTCGAAGCAACAACTATAGCTAAAACCATGCCAAGTCCAAATTGATGAACAAGTTGAAGTGGACTTGCGTGCATTAAGCTAAATAGCGTAGAAGAAATTATTATGCCAAACCACAGGCTTCTAGTTGAGGCTCCATGAAGTACAAATCCTCTCATTAAAATCTCTTCACCAAATGCAGGCATGACTGCCATAACAAATAATGCTAAAAAGTAAACCCACACCTTGCTTGTTGCAGGCATGGAGACGCCAGCACCATGATAATGTATTATTTGAAGGAATGATGTCCATGCATTAGCAATTGGTAAGAAAACAAGGATTGTTGCAATAGCTATTAGTGGCAACAAAACATATTGCAAAGGTCTAAGGCCTTTATTCATTCTTGTAACGATTGGAATATTAATCTTGCGTACAGCACAATACACTACAGCTGTCACAATAAACATAATTTGTATTAACGCATAGGTTACCCAAGACATGATATTCATGCCTTCAAAATCGCCTACTCCACGTACTAGTGTTATAAGTAAAGTTGCCAAAATATTGCCTACGCATAAGGCAATTATAAAAATTGATGAACCTTCATTTGCATATATAGTTCTTTTCATCTAATTTCAAAAACCTCACTTCTTCTATTCTGATGTGCAACATAAAGTTCAATTTCTGTATTTTCGCACTTTTTAAGCATATTGTTTACGGTGTCAAATGCAAGCTGTTCTGTATTGTTGTTTTCGCTAATGTGGCCTAGCATAATTTTATTAACTCTAGACGTTCTGTCTGAGATTATATGTTGAACTATTCTTGCAGCCGCATCATTAGAAAGATGCCCGTTATTAGAAAGAATCCGTTGTTTTAATGGATATGGATAGTTGCCATTAATTAGCATGTCTATATCATGATTAGATTCCAACAAGACCAACGAGCTATCTTTTATGTTTTTAAGAACACCTACTGTAGGAACGCCAATATCAGTTGCTACGCTGCATCTCGCGCCTCCACACTCAAATGAGTAAGCAAGTGGATATGCGGCATCATGGGGAATCCTAAATGGCTCTACGTTTATGTCTCCAATGGTAAAACCATTTTCATAATCATCTACATTTGCTATATTCTTCACTACGCCATATCTTTCACATATGGCACGAGCAGTCAAAGGATGGGCATATACTTTTACATCTTCAGACAATCTCTGTACAGCACGAATATGGTCTCCATGCTCATGTGTAATGACTACGCCATCAATTCTAGATGGTGTTAAGCCAAATTCTCGAATGGCAACCGTAAGTGCAGAATATGATAATCCTGCGTCAACTAGTATTGCCGTTTTCTCAGAGATTATTAGTGTTGCATTGCCTTTGCTTCCGCTGGCAAGTGATACAAAAGTTAAACTCATTTGTTTGCTACAATTTATTAACCTTATCTTAATAAGATAAGCGGGTGCTCAAAGCACCCGCAAATATGGGATTATATGCTTTAAATTTCGCTAGTATATCTTTGCTTATCTGCGTTGTCATCTGCGCGATTCAATACTATTGTAAATATGATCGCAAGAAGCAAGTTGAGTAGCGCAAGGGCAACGAAAATAATAAGTGTGAGTCTATTTTCTGCTACAAATGCATGACTGACTATGTCCTTAATAAGAATTGCAAGCGATGCTCCTACAGGCACAAGTGACAGAATAATTGTGACGGCACGTGGATATTTACCTGCAAGAAGTGCTATTAATTCTATGATTACGAGCAACGCAGTAATACCTGCTGCAGCAATAAAGATAATGTTGCGATACAAATCTGCACTTGGAACCGATCTATTGGAAATCCACCCTGCTATTGTTCCTATTACATTAAACTTGTCTAAGCCAGTGAAATGTAATGCGCCCAAGCTCTCGTAGAAATATGACAAAATGAATGGCAAAACCAAAACAGCTGTAATAAGGAATGTTGCAAGAGCAAACCAACGTGGGCTGATTCCCTTCTTTTTGGCTTTCTTTGCTTTTTCGCTTTGCGCTGTAGAAAACTCAGTTGCCTCAGCATATTCTTCGACCAATGGTTGTTGTCTGCCATCTGTTCTAAGAACATTGCTGTCTTGAGTCATATATGGCACAACTGCTAATGGCACAACTATCGGTTGAAGCTGAATCGTATTGTGTTTTGGCGCAACAATAGGAACAGGGCCACCGATACCGACCTGTTTCATAACAGTAACGTCACTGCCTGCTTCTGGTTGAGGAGAACCATAGGCTTCTGCTTCGAATAGAGTATTAGTCTCTTCTTCGAACTCAACAGGAACGTTATTCTCTGGCTCAAAAGCCACTTCTTGTTTGCGATTTTTCTTAGACATAAATCCTCCGATGCCCAAGGGCTTATGGGTAGGTTATTTAATATAACCGAGCTTATCTTTGTTTAACAAAGTGCATAACAACGAAACCAACAAATTGCCAAATGCAAATATTACAAGGCTAAATAGTTCGCTCGTTGAATACGCTTTGATAAAGTCGTTTACAAAGTTGATTTGATTGATTCCAAATGCGCCGATGCCGATAAGATAAAACACTAAAATAGTTAGCACACAAACGAGATATACTATAGCGTTCACTATATATTTAACTGGTTTTACCGCACCAAGCAAAGCACAAAATGATTTAATTAAGTTGAACAGCAAGAAGATGATGCCAAGAATTAATACCAAACTAGGCACTGCTCCAAGCCATACAGCCTTAAGTTCTGGACCTTTCCAACCATAACTTGCCGTTGTTTTGAAAGCCTCGATAAGATTACCAATTGCGTTCAACTCATTTGGCACATACTTAAATGGTAGGTTTATGTTTTGTCCTGCAGCCGCAAGAATATATGGCAATAAAACAATAACAGAGATTGCAAGCATAATTGCACCAAAAACTATGTTTTTGCCGCGCTTTTGTCTCTTCCACTTTTTACTTTTATCCCTGACTTTTGGTTGAAAATCATCTGCAGTTGAAATCTCACCAGAAGGAGAATCCTTTGGCTCATCAATATGCAAAGACGGCTCCAACACGTATTCTTGCCTAATGGATGGTAATACGTGATAATCGCTGTTTCTTATAGGCGTAGGCGCAAGGCGTATACCTGCATCATCTACGTTGCGATTTTTGTTTTTTAATCTTTCGTCAGCCATTTTTTCTTACTTTCTTTTTGAATTCTGAGCAGGTTGAGCTGGAGTTGGTTGTTTTAGTTGGACTGGCTGAGCCTTTTTAGGCTCTTCAATCACAGGAGAATATTGCATAAGTGGTTGTTCTTGTGTAACGTATGGCACAAATGCAACTGGTTGTACAATAGGTGGCATCTGATACTTTTCACCATTTGCACCATAAGCAACTGGTGGTACAGGAGCTCCTTGTTGTGGGTATGGATATGGATATCCATATGGTGGATATGGATAGAATGGATATGCACCACTTGGGCCTGAGAAATTGGCTGGTGCGTCTTTTCTATCTTCTTGTTTCTCTTCTTTGAGTTCTTCTTTTTTATTCATCTGCTCTTCAAACTCTTTGAGTGTAGGTGTTTTTTCTACTTTCAAATCCTCTTCTGGAGCTGGAATAATATTAAGCTTACGCTTAATTGGTGGAGATTGTTTAATTTTGCCTTTGGCAAGCAATAATGTTGCTCTTGCTTTGTTTCTGCCGCAATGTGAGCATGCAACCGCTGTAACAGGGTTAATTGTTCCGCAGGCTGGGCAAACATAGGTCTCGCCCTCTATTTCATCTTCATCAATTTGAGAATATGGATCGGCATAATATTTTGAATAATCTTTGAGAGCCGCTGACATCTTTTTGAGCATATTAACATCTTCTGCGCCGAGCTCATTGAGTTTCTCACGATATGCTTCAAGTACATCTGCCTTTTTATCAAGATCATTTTGAGTTTTAATCTTATAATCTTCGACTTCAAGCAAAGCTTGCTCTCTTTCTTCTTGTGCTTTAGCACGCTTCTCTGCGATTTCTTTATCAACAGCAGCCATGCGCTCACGAGCCATTGTGTCAAGTTTGTGTTTTGCACGTCTTGCATCAAGCATATCTGCTTCGCTATGTGTTTCACTATTTGCAACAATTGGCGCGCCACAAGAAACGCAGAATTTTGCTCCTGGCAAATTCTTCGCTCCGCAAACAGCACAAGTTGGTTTTCTCAAAACACCAAGTATGCCACCGCATTTTGCGCAATAACGAGATCCTGCACTATTTTTTGTTCCACAGGCAGGGCACACTGTTTCATAGTTTTCAACTACGTCTGCGCCACAAGTTGGGCAAAATGCTTGTCCACTTTTAACTTCTTTTCCGCAAATCTTACATACAAACATAAGCTTTTCCTTTGTAACCTTGTTGCTTCAATTATGCTTTGTGTTTTTGTCTAACTTATTTGTTCTCTGGCATCTTGAAACTATCTTTAAGCCCTACGATGCTATTAAATTCGTTGTTTTCGTTTCTCTTGATAAAATATCCTTCTCTAAGGAATTGGAATCTCGTATGAACTGGAGCTTCCGCAACAATTCTCTCTGCCTTTCCTTTAAGAACAGTAAGGGAGTTACGATTTACTCTATCCATGTAATCTCCATCTCCATCCATAATGAGATAGTCAAACATGTTGAGCGTTACATCCACACAGTCATTTGCATTGACAAAATGAATCGTTCCTTTGACCTTCATGTTGGCGCCTTCTTCACCAGACTTTGTGCCTTCAAGGTATTCTACATGAACAGCTTTGACTTCACCATTTTCATCTAAATCGCAAGATTTATATTTAACAATATAAGCACCTTTAAGACGAACAATTCCATCTGGTTTCAAACGGAAATATTTTGGTGGTGGATTCAACGCAAAGTCATCTTGCTCTATATAAAGTTCACGTGAGAATGAAGTAGTATGAGTACCTGCACCTTCTTGTTGTGGGTTATTCTCAATATAAACTTCTTCGGATTTACCTTCTGGATAGTTATCTACGATAAGTTTCAAAGGTTTAGTAACAACCATAGCTCTTTGTGCATGAGCATTAAGATCTTCTCTAACGCAATGCTCAAGCATTGAAATATCTACTTCGCTATCTGCTTTACTTACACCAATACGTGAGCAGAAATCCTTAATTGCTTCAGGTGTATAACCGCGTTCTCTAATACCAGATAAAGTGCTAAGACGTGGATCATTCCAACCCCAAACTACACCTTCATCTACAAGACGCTTGATAAAGCGTTTGGACATAACTGTATGAGTAAGATTCAATCTAGCAAATTCAATTTGTCTTGGACGAGGATCAAATCCGCAATTCTCTGTTACCCAGTCATAAAGTGGACGATGGTTTTCAAACTCCAATGAACAAAGTGAATGTGTGATTCCTTCAATGGCGTCCTCAATTGGATGCGCAAAATCATACATTGGATAAATACACCACTTATCTCCAGTATGAGGATGGGTTGCATGACAAATACGATAGATAACTGGATCTCTCATGTTAATGTTAGGAGATGCCATGTCTATTTTTGCTCTTAAAACCTTTTCGCCATCTGCAAATTCGCCCGCTTTCATGCGTTCAAATAAGTCAAGGTTTTCTTCTACTGAACGATTTCTATATGGACTCTCTTTTCCTGGGACACCGAAACTTCCACGTGTTGCGCTGATTTCATCCGCGGAAAGATCGCATACATATGCTTTGCCATCTTTAATGAGTTTAACTGCACATTCATACATCTTGCCAAAATAATCGCTGGCATTTCTGAGCTCATCCCATTCAAAACCGAGCCACTTAATATCTTCTTTAATGCTATCCATGTATTCGACATCTTCCTTTACAGGATTGGTGTCGTCAAAACGGAGGTTGCATTTACCATGATATTTTTCTTTCATCCCGAAGTTGATGCACAGCGCTTTTGCATGCCCAATATGCAAATAACCATTTGGTTCAGGTGGAAAACGTGTGATAATTTCGCTAACCTTACCAGATGCTAAATCTTCGTCAATGAATTCTTCAATAAAATTTCTTGATTTTTCTTCCATCTATGTTCCCTGTGTGTACGCGCAAAGCGCGATAATAATCTAGTATAGATTAATGATAAACTATTACTAGTCATTAGTCAATAGCGAAAATCATTCTTTATTTTGAAAGTTTTTAAGAAAAATAAAAAGCGCACCATGCGGTGCGCAATCATTAATAAACTACTTTAACAAGGCACAAGCCCTTAGCGTTTAATGTCTTACCGGCTCGTTTTCTGTCGCCAGTTTCAATTATATATTTGACATCCTCTGGAGTCAATTTATGGAGCCCAACATATACGAGCGTTCCCGCTATAATTCGCACCATATTATATAAAAATCCATTGCCTGTAACCGATATATTTATCTCACAATCAAATGCCTTTGCTTCATCAATACATGCGCTTAGATCGCCTGTTTCATCCTCATTTTGCAAAGATTGGACATGATCAATTGGACGGCATTCTATATCTATGTTATAGACAGTTCTAACAGTTGATTTTACTGCACTTCCGCTAGCTTCGAAACACTTAAAATCATGTTCTCCTTCAATGACTTTAGCGGCTTCATACATAGCCTCCAAATCTAAAGGTTGAACAATATGTTCATGTGTTGGTTCAAGCATTGGATGAGGATGTTTAGACAAATACAAACTGTATCTATATGTCTTACGCTTTGCGCTGAAACGTGCATTGAAGTTGAGATATGTTTCTTCACAATAAAGCATGCTAATATCGCTTGGCAATTCAGTGTTGACAGCAAAAGGTATCTTATCTACTGGTATTGATGTATCTGCATCAAAATGAACTACTTGTCCTTCTGCATGTACTCCAGCATCAGTTCTACCACTCGCTGTAGCTTGTGTTGGGACACCAAAAACTTTCTCAAGAGCATTTTCAAGCACTTCTTGGACGCTTATGCCATTAAGTTGCCTTTGCCAACCGACATATCTCTCTCCAAAATATGATATTACTGCACGATATCTCATAGTAAATCTCCAAAAATCCAATAATCAATTGTTATGCCTACACCTGCAAAATAATAACGATCTAGAAGAATCACTGTTGCAAATGATAACATAAACAGCAATGCCACAATATCACCAAAGCCAATTCTTGCTTTTTTCATCTTGGTACGCTTGTCTGTGGCATTATAACAACGAGCATCCATTGCAAAGGCAAGTTCATCCGCTCGCCTAAACGAATTTACAAATAAAGGTATGAGTACTGGCATCATTGCTTTTGCTCTTGCAAAGAAACCGCCAGTATCAAAACTTGCACCTCTTGCTTTTTGAGCTGCAATAATCTTGTTTGTCTCTTCAAAAAGTGTTGGAATAAAGCGAAGAGCGATAGACATAATCATCGCAACATCTCTAACTGGGAACTTAATTAATTTAAGCGGTGCCATGATACTTTCGACACCATCTGCAAGTTGAACAGGAGTGGTTGTTAAAGAAAGCAATGATGCGCCTGAAATTAACAAAACGAGCCTTAAAACCATCTTTATGGTAGTATGAACACCGACTTTGGTAATTGTAAATATTTTCCAGTGCCACAATATCTCACCTTGTTTTACAAAGAATAAGTTGATCAACGACGTGAAAATTATGATAAATAATATGCCTCGTATAGACTTCAAAACAGAAATAATTGGAAGCCTTGCTGTCAAAATAATGACAATGAGGACAAACGCCGTGAGCATAAATCCAAAGTATGATTTAATAAAGAAAATAACCACAACAAATAATATCGTGAGCAATAATTTTACTCTTGCATCCAACTTATGAACAAGTGAATTCGTTGGATAGTATTGTCCGAAGGAGATGTCTCTAAACATTATCGCCACCTCCTACTTCATCTTTTGCTGTGCCATTTTTAATGGCTGCAAGTGAAGCTTCCAGTTGAGCTGGAGTTACAATACCATCTGGAAGATTAATGCCTTTTTCAACGAGCTTATCGCGAAGTCTTGTTGCCAATGGAAGGTCAAGACCGATTTCTTTAATCTTTTCTCTATTACAGAAAACTTCAGATGGAGTGCCATCAAGTTCAATCTTGCCATCATACATGGCTATAATTCTATCTGCAAGCATTGCAATGTCATCCATATTATGGGATACCATAATAATTGTTGGAGACACATCTTTTTGCAATTGCTTAATAAGAGCAAGGATTTCGCTTCTGCCAACAGGATCAAGCCCAGCTACAGGCTCATCAAGAACCAAGATCTTTGGTTGCATAGCAATTACACCAGCTATAGCAACTCTTCTCTTTTCGCCACCACTTAGTTCAAAAGGACTACGTTCAGCAAATTCATCATAATTAAGGCCAACTACTTCAAGAGCACGGCGCACTCTTGCATCAATCTCTTCTTGAGGAAGCTTCATGTTCTTTGGTCCATATGCAACATCCTTTTTAACGGTGTCCTCAAAAAGTTGATATTCTGGATATTGGAAAACTATACCAACTTCGAAACGAAGTTGTTTAAGTGTTTTTTTCTCGGTTGCAGACAAGCCATTAACAACGACTGATGATACTTTTTTATTCTGCACCTTGATTAATCCGTTTAAATGTTGAATAAGGGTAGATTTTCCACTTCCCGTTTCACCAATAATACCAAGGAAAGTACCTTCCTCAACAGAAAGGTTAATATCATCCAGTGCACGCTTTTCAAATGGCGTCTTCTTTGAATAGATGTAGGTGAGGTCTTTCAGTTCAATTGCTGACATATTCCCTCCACCAACTCATCTTCAAAGAGAATTCTTTGAGATAGTTCAAATCCGTCTTTATTAAGATCTGAAGCAAGCTGTAAAACAGGTGGCAAAACGAGGCCACATGCTTCAATTAAACCTGAAGAAAATGCGTCTTTTGGTGGCGCATCTATAACAAGTCTTCCTTTGCGCAAAACTATTACGCGGTCAGAAATAGTAGCTTCTTCCATATTGTGCGTGATGTTAATAACTGTAATGCCCTGCTCATTGAGCTCTTTGGCAAATCTCATAACTTCACGTCTACCCTTTGGGTCCAACATAGATGTTGCTTCATCAAGAATCAATATGTCTGGGCGCATAGCGAGCACGCCTGCGATAGCAACACGTTGTTTTTGCCCGCCACTAAGTTTAGAGGCTGTACGTGTACGGAACTCATCCATCTCTACCGCTTTAAGTGCATAGTCTACACGCTCTATAATTTCTTCACGTGGAAGACCAATATTCTCTGGGCCAAAAGCCACATCATCTTCTATTATTGTCGCAACCATTTGATTGTCTGGATTTTGGAAAACCATACCCACTTTTCTGCGAATTTCAAATGTGCTCTTCTCATCTTTTGTGTTTACATCATCAATAAGCACTTCGCCGTCTGTTGGCAAGTACAAACCATTAAGAAGTTTAGCAAGAGTTGACTTGCCGCTACCATTCATACCTGCGAGCGTGACAAATTGTCCTTTTTCAATAGAAAAGGACAAATTTTTCAGAGCTCTAATAACTTTTCCGTCTCCGACATTATATGAATAGTTTACGTTTTTGAGAACAATTTGCGACATAAGAGTAGTATATCACAAAGGGTCTTTCTTGTCATTTATTTGCGGAATATTATTTGATTATGCTGGAATTCATCAAAAAATAGTAATTTTTTGTCTGGCTTTATTATTGACTTAGTATTTTAAAAAGTCTATAATAATTGTATCTATGTGCGTATCGTGCGCACGTAATAAATTGTAGATAATTATTTGGAGGTTTTTCCCGATATGAAAAAAATGACCATTGATGGCAATACCGCTGCGGCACATATCGCTTATGCGTTCTCAGACGTTGCGGCAATCTATCCTATCACACCGTCATCTCCTATGGCGGAAAACTGCGATGACTGGGCAGGTCAAGGCAGAAAGAACATCTTCGGCAACGTACTTAAAATTGCTGAAATGCAATCCGAAGCTGGTGCTGCTGGTGCAGTTCATGGCTCACTTGCAGCTGGTGCACTCACAAGCACTTTCACGGCATCACAAGGCTTGCTTCTTATGATTCCTAATATGTACAAGATCGCTGGCGAACTTTTGCCATCTGTCTTCCACGTATCAGCAAGAAGCATTGCTGGTCACGCACTTAACATTTTTGGTGACCATTCAGACGTTATGGCATGCCGCCAAACAGGTTTTGCAATGCTCGCTTCAAACAGTGTTCAAGAAGTTATGGACTTGAGCCTTGTTGCTCACCTTTCAACTCTTGAATCAAGCGTTCCATTCCTCAGCTTCTTCGATGGCTTTAGAACATCCCACGAAGTCAGCAAGATTGATGCGATCGAATATGATGAAATCAAAGAACTTGTTAACTTCAAGAAAGTTGACGAATTCAGAGCAAGAGCTTTGAACCCAGAACATCCACATCTCTCTGGTACAGCTCAAAACCCAGATATTTACTTCCAAAACAGAGAAGCATCCAACAAGTTCTATAATGCTGTTCCTGCTATTGTGCAAGCACAAATGGATAAAGTATCCGCTCTCACAGGCAGAAAGTATCACCTTGTTGATTACTATGGTGCTCCAGATGCAGACAGAGTTATCGTTATCATGGGTTCTGGTGCAGAAGCAGTTGAAGAAACAGTTGATTATTTGAATGCACGTGGCGAAAAAGTCGGTCTCGTAAAAGTCCGCTTGTTCCGTCCATTCCCAGCAGAAGCACTCATCAAAGCAATCCCAGCATCTGTCAAAACAATCACAGTTATGGACAGAACAAAAGAGCCAGGTGCACAAGGTGAACCACTCTATTTGGATGTTGTTTCAGCTCTCAATGAATTTGGCGTAAGAAAAGAAGTCCTCTGCGGACGTTATGGTATCGGCAGCAAGGAATTCAATCCTTCAATGGTCAATGCAATCTACAAGAATATGAATGGCGAAAAGAAAGATCGTTTCACAGTCGGTATCAACGATGACGTTACATTCCATTCTCTCGCAGTTGACGAAAAGATTGACGCAGCAGATGCTTCAACAGTATCCTGCAAGTTCTTCGGTCTTGGCTCTGATGGTACAGTCGGTGCTAACAAGAACTCAATCAAAATTATCGGTGACCACACAGATAAATATGCTCAAGCATATTTCGCATATGACTCCAAGAAGTCTGGTGGTATCACAATTTCACACCTCCGCTTCTCAGACAAGCCAATCAGAAGCACATACCTCATCGACCAAGCAGACTTTGTCGCTTGCCACAATGAATCATATGTTCTTCGTTATGACATGCTTACAGACCTTAAAGAAGGCGGCACATTCCTTTTGAACTCTCAATGGGCACCAGAAGAAATGGATACAAAACTTCCTGCTTCTATGAAGAACATGATTGCTAGAAAGCATATCAAATTCTACACACTTGATGGTCTCAAAGTTGTTACAGAACTTGGCACAAAGAAAGGCGTTAACACCGTTATGCAAGCAGCATTCTTCAAACTCGCAAACATCATCCCTTACGAAGATGCAGAAAAGTACATGAAGGAAAAGATCAAAGTTACATACGGTAAGAAAGGTGATGCTGTCGTCGCAATGAACTTTGCTTGCGTTGATAACGCAATCGCAGGTCTTAAGGAAGTTAAATATCCAGAAAGCTGGGCAACAACTACAACAGGTGCTGCACCACTTAAGGTCGCACAAGACGAATACTTCCAAAAATTCATTGCTCCAATCACAGCTCAAGAAGGCGACAAGCTCCCTGTCTCTGCATTTAACCCAGATGGTTCAGTTCCAACAGGCACAACCAAGTTTGAAAAACGTGGTATTGCAGTTTTGGTTCCAGCATGGGATCCAGATAAATGTATCCAATGCAACCGCTGCTCACTCGTCTGCCCACATGCAGCTATCCGTCCATCACTTGCTACAGCAGAAGAACTTGCTGACAAACCAGCAAGCTTCGTAACAAAACCAGCAATTGGTGTTAAAGGTTATGAATTCAGAATCCAAGTTAGCCCATACGATTGCACAGGCTGCTCCAACTGCGTTGCTGTCTGCCCAGCAAAAGAAAAGGCTCTCACAATGATTCCACTTGATGATTCAATCGCAAGAGATGCAGATAACTGGAACTATGCAGATGGTCTCAAAGAAACATCAGCACCTATTAAGTCAGTTAACGTTAAGAACAGCCAATTCAAGAAACCTCTCTTCGAATTCTCTGGCGCATGCGCAGGCTGCGGTGAAACACCATATGTCAAACTTATCACTCAACTCTTTGGTGATAGAATGCTTATCGCAAACGCAACAGGATGCTCATCAATCTATGGCGGCAGCGCTCCTACAGTTCCATATACAAAGAACGATAAGGGTCGCGGACCAGCATGGGCAAACTCACTCTTCGAAGATAACGCTGAATTCGGTTACGGCATGAACCTTGCATATGAAACAAGAAGAAACGTTCTTGCAGGTTGCGTACGCAATATCTTAGACCTTGAAGGCATCTCTGATGAGTTCAAGGGCGCACTCAATGCATGGCTCGATGGTAAAGATGATGCAGCAGCATCCGAAGCAGCAAGAGATCAAATCGTTGCGCTTCTCCCTGCAGAAAAGAAGAAAGCAAGCGGTTCAGCACTTGAACTCCTTGATAGACTTGATGCAGCAGAAGATTGCCTCATCAAGAAATCCATTTGGATCGTCGGTGGTGACGGCTGGGCATATGATATTGGTTACAATGGTGTTGACCACGTTCTCGCTTCTGGCGAAGATGTTAACATCCTTGTCCTTGATACAGAAGTCTACTCCAACACAGGTGGACAAGCTTCCAAGTCAACTCCAACTGGTGCTATTGCTAAGTTCGCAGCAACTGGTAAGCGCACAAAGAAGAAAGACCTTGCACTTCTTGCTATGGACTATGGTTATGTATATGTCGCACAAGTTTCTATGGGCGCAGATATGAACCAAGTTGTTAAGGCAATGAGCGAAGCAGAAGCATATCATGGACCATCAATCGTTATCGCATACGCTCCATGTATCAACCATGGTATCAAAGGTGGTATGGACAACTCTCAAAACGAAATGAAGAGAGCAGTTGATTGTGGTTATTGGCAACTCTTCCGCTACAACCCAGAACTCGTTGGAAGCGGCAAGTCCCCACTTACAATTGATAGCAAAGAGCCAACAGAAGATTACCAAGCATTCCTTATGAATGAAACACGTTATGCTTCACTTGCTAAGATGAACCCAGACGCAGCAAAATCATTGTTCGCAAAGAACGAAGAAGATGCAGCAAAGAAACGTGCTTACTATCTTAAGAAAGCAGAAAGCTATGTTGACTAATTGAACAACAAAAAATATCGGTCCCTTCGGGGGCGGATTTTTTTAACCTTTAAATAAAAGACCTTCTCAAAGAGAAGGCCTTTATTTTATTAAGCTGTAATTATTTATGAGATGGGAGACCACTTACAATTTCCCAAAGTGTACTATCAAATTTAATTGTTGAAGATGTGCCAATCACAAACTCTTCACTTTCAAAATTAGCTTGATCTGTGGCTGTACCTACTACCAAACCATCTGCTGCTTCGCCGTTTGCTGTAAGTGTAGTCTCATTTGCAAACCAAGCAGATTTAAGTTGAGCTGTTCCCATATAACCAAACAACTTACCAATATTGTTTGTACCTTCATTTTGAACTGCAATATCAACTATAGCGAAATCAGCTGATATATTGGATTTGTTGTTCTTGCCTGCAAGGCCACCAACATATGCAATTGCGTTATTCCCTGTTACAGAAATATTGCCTGTTGCATAAGATTGAGTTATAGTTCCCATTGCTTTGTCGCCTGTGCTATAGTCTGTCTTAGTAGAATAATTGTTACCAACTAAACCGCCAACTGCAAGTTCATCTGCCGCAGATTGTCCAGATACAAAGATTTGAACACTAGCAAAACTGCTTTGCAAATATCCTTCACTATTTCCTAATATGCCGCCTACGTTCGCGTATGCGCCTACAAGCGCTGGTGCGGAAGATGACGCAATAGTTACTGTCGCTTCACTCAATGTTACGCCACCAGTGTTTGAAGCCACAATACCGCCAAACTCAAAGCCTTTAAGGCTTTCTACTGAAGCAACATTGACACTTGCTACAGCTTTTGTTACGATTCCGCTATTTCCGCCAGCAACGCCACCCAGTTTCAAACCTGGGAGTCCATCTGCTGCTTTATTATTGTCTACGCATTTAACATCTGAGATAGCAAGGTTAATTTGAACGTTTTCAATCTTACCTGCTGACTTATTCTCGCCTGCAACGGCACCAAAGACGAGGTTTTCAAGAAGTGCACTTGCGCTAATTGTCACTGAACTATTCTTGATCTCGCCACCAATGTTTCTTGCTACAAGACCGCCCAACACAACACTAGCAAGTCCATCTTGCAAATAACCACCTGCTACACTTGCACCATCAATATTAATTGAAAGTGCGCTGAATGTTACATCGCAGTTATCAATTATAGCGCTGCTATCACCTGCAATTGCGCCAGCTGTAAATGTTGTTCCATCTCTTTCTGGTACTGCAAACTTAAGCCCAATATCTGAAAAATCAAGGTTCTTGATTGTACCACCAACGAATCCAAACACTGAAGCGCTTATGCCATCACCAAACAAACCACCAGTTAATGTAGCTTTTCCTGTGAAATTTCCGTCATCGTCATAAAGACCACCATCAATTTCGCCTACAAACACATGTGTAGCATCAAATAATGGTTTATATTCTGTTGTTCCAAAATCAAGTGTGCCTGCTACCTTAATAACAGCTTTTAGTAATGCTTGTTTTTCATCTTCAGATGAATTGTCGCCATGCAAAACATTATAAAGCTTTGTCTCATAATCGGCGATGCTTGCAATAGAAACTAATGGCTTCCATTCTGCATATAGATTAAGTGTGCCGCTTTCAAATACGCTTTCAATGCCAGCTGCTACTGTAAGTGATGTTGGATCAGGACCTGTTGACAAAGTATCAAATACAAAATCAACTTTTTCTTCTTTTCCATCTACAACTTTCTTGTAATACCATTTATTAAATTGATACCCTTCTTTTCTTTCATTCATGTTAGGGGCATCAGTATCGAGCACATAATCAGATTGTTGATATTCTTGTGAGCCATATGTATCATCGGACAAAGAATCATTGTATACAACATTTACCTTTGCTTGTAATGAATACCACATTGCATATAATTTAAGCGAATGTGTGAATTTATAATTCACAAGTTGTGTAACTGTTTGTACGCCCTCTGATGATTGTGCTGCTACATTTGAGAATTGAACTGGCATACCATCATCATCAATATAATACCAGTACATGAATCTATCTGCAGCATCTGAAGTAGTAGGAACCGCTAATGCTCCTACGTTTGAATTATATGTTGACTTCAACTCTGCTCCTGCAGGCATTGAACCGCCAGCATATGCTCCTGACTCTATAGAATATGTCTTGTTCCCATCAAGGTCTGTGCTTTGAACAAGTTTTGCCGTAATATCTACTTCATGGATATATTCATTTGGAAGATATACAGCGGTCAATGTAAGATCACTATTGATTCTCTCTGTTACAAAATCAAATGCGGTGCTTCCATCTGCTGACCAATATGTAAAAGTATAACCAACCTTTGTAGGGATAGCTTGTGTACCATCTGAATTCTTAGGTGCAGAGATACGAGAACCCGCCTCTACATCTTTAAGGTTGAAACTTGAGAAGTCAACGATACCATTGGAAACAAATGTGACTGTGTAAGTCGCAACCTCATACTCTTGAGGTGTATCTTCTTCAGTTGGCTCTGGCGTTTTTTTGTTGCAAGCCACTACTGCTATCAACAGTAGCACTAACATACAAATAACCAGAATTTTAGGAAAAAGTTTTTTCATAATCTATGCCTTATCCGTTTTTTTCTATATAAATTATACAAAAATATATTTATTTTTATTTGTTATAAAGAAGCCGCAGCTAGAGATGCGTACCTCTTAGCAAGTTCAAGTGCTGTATAATTAACACTTGCTGCTCTGCCATGTGATGCCATATAATCAACAAGTTTTACTTTTGTTTCAAGGTCACAAATTAGTGTTTCAACATGTACTTCAGTATCTTGTGTTTCGATTGCGCCAACAGCTTTTGTGGCTATCATATTCGCAGTATTATAATTGTCGAATTGAGCAGAAACCACAACATTATCATTCAAAACAGCATTATAAAGTGCATTTATTGCATCTATGATGGATTTGCCACGCACATCTGCATTGCGTACAAAAGCATCAAGTCCAGCTTCCATTTCTGTTATGGATGCGCTAACTGTTCCTGCCTTGTTTACGACGAAACCATATATGTCTGAATCGTTAACGGTTATCCTTACATAACCATATTCTTCTTCACTCGCTGTGTTAGGCATAAGCCAAATAGCTGCAAATCCAACAACTACAACCAAAGCTATTACAAACGCGAACATCAAGATACGCATAACCATCTTGCGTTGGAATGCATGTACTGGGTCAGAAAGGAGACGATTAATAGGTGCTCGTTTCGCGCGCGCTAAAACATCAGGTACTGGTACCTGCTCGCTTTCTTTTTTGAGATTCTTTTCTATATCTTTAATCTTCATCGAGCGCCTCCTTTTCTAATTGTTTCTTCATCTTTGCAAGCGCATTGTTGTATGCCCACAGAACTGTTCCTAACGGTTTATTCATCATCTCCGCAATCTCACGATGTTTGAATCCGGCGATTACGTGCAAGGTAACGATTTGTCTTTCCTCATCGCCAAGCACTTTGTTCATTACAGCAATGATTGGCGAGCCCTCCTCATTCATCTTGTACGAGCCATATTGAGACATGTCATCATCAAAGGCTGACGTTTGCTCTCGCTTTCTACGATTTATCTCATTAAGCGTAACGTTTTTAGCAAT
>DBVO01000016.1:6498-14308 GCA_002308215.1 Christensenella sp. UBA1262 | reverse complement strand
GTACGCAGACGGATGTATGTCGTTTGCATCATATCTTCTGCAGTTTGATAATGTCTGCATATTGACAAAATAAAAGCAAAAAGCCCGCGCTTTGTATCTTCATAGATTTTTTCAAACGCGTTCTCATCTCCTTTCTGGAGTTTAAGCATTAAAATGTCAAGCTCTTGTTTTGTCATATATTAAGCCTGTTCTTCCTCAGAAGGTTCAGATTTTTGTTTTTTCACTTTTACCACTGCAATAGGAATAGCAACAGCAGCACCAATCGCTATAGCGCCAATACATGTCAGCGCAATATATAATGGATTTGACATCGATGGTTTCGCTACTACAGTAAATGTATAACTACCAGAGATTTCAGCACGATTTCCATACTGTGCAGAAATAACATATGTGCCTGCTGATCCTGGAGCAAAGGTAAAGCTCGTTCCAGTATATGGTTGGTCTCCGTTCTTTACTTCTTCACCATTTACAAACCATTTAATGTCAACGGTTTGATCAACATATTCTATTCCTGTTAAGCCAAGAGTTATTTTCTTGTTGGCATAGATAGTTCCACTACTTGGCGCATCATCTACGTTGTCTCCTTCGTGGCCTGCAATGGTAACTCTTACTTCACCTGCGAGATATGGAAGATATTCTACATGAACTTTTTTAAGTCCTTTAATTACTGTTTCACCGCTCCTAATGCGCGCTTCAATTTCATATTCTCCACCATGTGGTGCTGTAAACACATATTGAGGTCCATTGCCAACTTTATTCTCTGATACAATTATATCTTCGACATCGCCTTTCTTAATTTCACGAACATACCATTCAATTGCTTCGTCTAGAGCAGGATTTGTCTTGCCAAGAGGCTTGATTGATGCTATAAACTCGATTGGTTTAATATCATCTGCACTTTCTACATATGCATCATAATAATCACCTGTGCCAGCTGTGCCGTTACCGGTTACTGTTATACCTGTTGGAGAAAGATAATCATAGTCTGTGCTTGAAAAATCTTGGCTCACCACTTTTGATAAGTCCATTGTGCGATATGATACTTGGCTTTTAGTTATAACCTTAGAGTCTAGATTTGAAAGCATTGTTTCAAAATTAAGACCACTTGGTGTTTGTTTGCCATCCGTAACACTTACCTTGCCCTCAACTACAAAACGGAGTTTAAGAAGTGCTGCGGCAACAGAAACAAATGGAGCAGCCGCACTTGTGCCATTGAAATAGCCATATTTTGCGCTGCCTAATTCTGATGTATAAATGTTTCTTTCTGGAACTGCAATATCATATGCTGGTCCATAATTTGATGTTGAGTAAATTGCTCCATCTGAACCATACCCCACAATACCAAGTACACCTTCATGTGCTGCTGGATAATATGCTGTTGCGCTACTGTTTGCACTATTATTACCTGCAGCTGCTACTAATACGGCAGAATTGGTTGCTTTTGTGAGTGTGTATATCAAATCTTCACTATTCTTCCAAATCTCTGTTTGGCCACTACCAGCTGCAGAAAGAGACATGTTTATAACAGATGCTTTGATGCTATCACTTGTAGCCCACTCTATAGCATTAATAACTGAATCTATATTAAACGAATCGTTTGTAGGAGTATTAGCTTTAATTGGGTAAATCTTAATGTAATCCTGTAAACCAAGTTCACGGATTAACATTGCCATAACACCTGCAACTTTAGTTCCATGGCATGATGATTCATCTGCAATATTTACAATAGATGAGGTATCTCCATGGATTGCAGCATAAGAGTTATATCCAAGAAGAACACCTTCACTATTTCTTGTTAAAACTCCATTGAACAGCTCATGACTTGCAGTAATACCTGTGTCAATACATGCAATAATAATTGGGGATGTTACTTTACTTAAATCCCAAGTTGAAATAACTTGTTTTGCTTCAGCAACTTTAAGCTCATCTGCATACCAAAAACTACTATAGTTCTTGCCGTCAAATGTCTCAGCATATGCGACATTATTTGTAAAAGGCAAAACAAAAGACATCACAATACATATTGTGATCAAAATAACCATTATGTTTGTTAGAGTTCTTTTGTTCATTTTGCCTCTATTAATTACTTATTTTTCTAGCAAATCAAGAGAAAATCTCATACGTCTAAGGGATTCTTCTTTACCAAGTACTTTTGCAAGTTCAATAGCACCACCTGGTGTAACAGGAGCGCCTGAAAGTGCAACACGCATGCTAAACATAACTTGGCCGCCTTTCATACCAGCAGCTTCTGCGCATGCCTTTATTTGTTCCTTGATTGCCTCATCTGTCCAATCATTAAAATCTTTGAGAGCATCAATAGCGACCTTAACTGCTTTCTTTGCTACATCAAGATCAACTTTCATCTTTTGATGAATATACATATTGAGATCATATTCGCCAAATTCATTTAAGAATGCAATCTTTTCAGGAATTTCGCCGAGAACATCTACTCTCGTTTGCATTAAGCTAGCAATTTCTTTTTTGTCATAATCGCGGCCTTGAATACCTTTTTCAATCCATGGTTCTGCAACTTTATAAAACTCTTCTGGAGTCATAGCCTTTAAGTATTCGCCATTGAGCCAACGCATTTTATTTTCATCAAAGATTGAACTGCTATGAGAAATGCCATCCGTGTCAAACGCTTCTATCATTTCTTCCATAGTCATTTTTTCACGGTTGTCTTTTGGGCACCAACCAAGAAGAGCAATATAGTTAACGATTGCTTCTGGTAAATATCCTTTTGAAATAAAATCTTCAAAGTTAGCATCTCCATAACGTTTTGAGAGCTTTCTTGTGGCATCTTTCATGATTGGTGGCAAGTGCATATATTTTGGACGCTCCCAGCCAAATGCATCATACATAAGATTATATTTTGGTGTAGAGCTCAAATATTCTGTCCCGCGAATAACATGGGAAATCTTCATAAGGTGGTCATCAACAACGTTTGCAAAGTTATATGTTGGAAGACCATCACTCTTCAAAAGAACGCCATCTTCGATGTCTGATGTATCAACAGATATTTCGCCAAATACCATATCAGTGTAAGAACTTGTCGTATTTTCTGGAACTTTTTGACGAATAACATATGGCTCACCAGCTGCTAAACGTTTTGCAACTTCTTCTTTTGAAAGGTTACGGCAATGTTTATCATAAGTGTGTACGCCATTCTCATCTGCTAAACTTTCTAAACGCTCTTTTGTGCAGAAACAATAATATGCTCCTCCGAGTTCAACTAGTTTTTCTGCATACTCTTTATATATTCCCATACGTTCAGTTTGAACATAAGGACCATATCCTCCATCTTTATCTGGACCTTCATCATAAGTGATACCAGCTGTTTCAAGTGTACGGTAAATCATATCTACTGCGCCTTCTACTTTACGTTCTTGATCTGTATCTTCAATACGAAGGATAAAGTTGCCGCCATTTTTGCGCGCAAAAAGATAAGCATAAAGCCCTGTACGTAAATTACCTATATGCATAAACCCCGTTGGTGATGGAGCAAATCTTGTTCTAACTTCTGACATAATTTTGTTATACCTTCTTTAAAAGAATTGTTTTTTAAAATGCACAGGCGGCCATAATGACCGTCCTTTTATTTGAAAATCATAAATCCGGATACATTTTAAAGACGCTTTCATCCAATTTTACAAGTCTTACTAACATCTTCAGCGCATCTTCTTCAGATTCAAAACCATATTGTTTCCCTATCAACTTCCAAGCGCCATAAGCATGAAGAAAATCATACCAAAAATAGCATTCATCCTGGAGTTGGAAGATTTCAAACTGACTAAAAGACTCAAATCTGCTCCATTGTTTCAAAATATCAATGAGCGAATTGACTTCTTCATTGTCATCATAGCGTGCGTGAATAAACTGAAGCATGTATTTTTTAACTTCTTTAGAAAAAGTCATCACGCCTTGCTTTGCGTTTTCTATGTCCTTGATGATTGCAGCAATCTCAGGATCATCTTTGTGTCTTTGAAGTGCCTTTTGGCACGGAAATGCGAATGCGTTTGTCATAATATATCATTATAGCGCATACGCGCGCATAAATCAACTACGAAAAGTATATTAAGGGAATATTATAGGCGAACAAAAATAGTATCCGTTTTGAATTTTGGCTAATTTTTCAGTTAAAAAGGCGCATATAGTTGCATTTGAAATTTTATGCAAAAAAGTATAAAAATACATGGTTTTCCACAAAGTTATCCACATTTTGATGCTGTTTTGTGGATAAGTTGGTGGATAACTCACAAAATTGCGTGTTAGAACTACATTTTTGGAATTGGCAAAAATTATCTGTTATTTTACCCGATTGCCATGCAAACAAAAGCTCATTCAAACAGCCAAAAGTAAAAAATGGGTATCTAAGCAAGGCTTTTTATTTTACTATACAAAATGCTCATTATGCACGTGTTCACGATACGTGTAAAATATGCATAAAATTAAAAAAAGCGACCCGCTTAGCAGGTCGCAAATTTATTTAATTATTTTGCCAGAGGTCTCATTGTTGGGAACAATAATACATCTCTAATTGAAGCGCTATCCGTAAGGAACATGACCATTCTGTCTACGCCAATTCCGAGGCCGCCTGTTGGAGGCATACCATATTCAAGTGCTGTACAGAAGTCTTCATCATATGGTTGAGCTTCTTCATCACCATTTGCCTTGGCTTGCATTTGTGCTTCAAAACGTGCACGCTGATCTAATGGGTCATTGAGCTCGCTGAAAGCATTTCCGCCTTCGCTTGCACAAATGAAGAATTCGAATCTTTCTGTTAAGCGATTATCGCTTGGTTTCTTCTTAGCAAGTGGGCTAACTTCAACAGGATAATCTGTAATGAAGATTGGACCGACAAGTTGCTCTTCAACAAATGCATCAAATACTGCATAGAGAACTGTTCCCCATGATGCATTAGGCGCTAAATCAAGGCCCTTTGCATTTGCTTTCTTGATAAGGTCACTAAGTGGTTCATTATCAAAATCAAGTCCTGCATACTTTTTAACAGCTTCAACCATTGTAAGTCTTGCCCATGGACGTTGCAAGTGCAATTCTTGTCCTTGATATGTAATATCAAGACTGCCACAAACTTCTTCTGCAGCTGCCGTATAGAGTTCTTCAGTTATATTCATCATCTCATTGAAATCAACATATGCTTGATAAATCTCAATAGATGTAAACTCTGGGTTATGTTTTGGATCCATACCTTCATTTCTGAATTGACGGCCAATCTCATATACCTTTTCAAAACCACCAACTATACAACGTTTTAAGTGCAACTCAGTTGCTATACGCAAATACATGTCAATGTCAAGAGTGTTGTGATGAGTTACAAAAGGACGTGCGTTTGCACCACCTGCAAGAGTATTAAGCACAGGTGTTTCAACCTCAATAAATCCTTTGGCATCAAGTACTCTTCTTATTGTAGAAATGATCTTACTGCGTTTAACGAATGTTTCTTTTACATCTGGATTAACAATAAGGTCAACATAGCGTTGACGATAACGGAGTTCTGTATTTGTGAGCCCATGATACTTTTCTGGAAGTGGGAGAAGTGACTTTGATAAAAGCACAACTTTCTTTGCATGAACAGATGTTTCACCTGTTTTTGTTTTGAAAACAGTACCAATAATACCGACAATATCACCTACATCAAGCTTCTTAAAATCTTGGTATTCATCTACGCCAAGATCATCACGGCTAAAATAACCTTGAAGTTTCCCATCGCTATCCATTATATGGCCAAAGCTTGCTTTGCCCATAATACGTTTTGAAATAAGTCTTCCTGCAACTGCAACTTCTTTGCCTTCAAACTCTTCATAGTTTGATAAAATAGCGCCAGCTGTTGCGGTGCGGTCAAATTTTACAATCTCAAATGGGTTTTGTCCGCGTGCTACAAGTTCAGAAAGTTTTTCAATTCTAACCTTTCTGACTTCTGATGCATCAACTTCTCTTTCTACGTTTTGTTGTACGTTTGTGTTTTCTTGTTCTGCCATTTTTTACCTAAAATAAATGCAATGAAAAGGCAACCAATGTTGCCTTTCCTATTGTAAACTAATTGTTATTTAATAGAGACGATCTTGTAATTCTCTTCTCCGTGTGGAGCGCTTACTACTACAACATCCTTTTCCTTCTTGCCAAGGAGTGCCTTTGCAAGTGGAGATTCGTTTGACAAGAAGCCCTTTGAATAATCTGCTTCTGTTTCACCTACGATTCTAAATGTCATGAGAGAATCTTCGCCATCTTCAAGTTCACCAAGGAATTCAACCTCAACTGTGCTACCGATAGAAACTTTATTCTTTGCGCCCTTTTCGATAATAACAGCATATTTGATTTTTTCTTCAAGCTCGTTGATTTCTGCTTCAACTTGTGTTTGTTCAAGTTTTGCTGCATCGTATTCTGCGTTTTCTGAAAGGTCACCAAGTGATCTTGCATGTTGCAAATGTTCTGCTACTTCTTTACGCTTGATAACAACGAGATAGTTAAGTCTTTCCTTTAACTCTTCAAGACCTTCTTTGGTCAACAATACTTCTTTTACACTCATATTCTATTTCCTTTTCCGCTTTTGCGGCTTTTATTCATTATTAGAGAATTTCTTCTTCTTTTGCTTCTGCTGGTTCTTCAGCAACTTCAGCTTCAGGTTCAACTGCTGGCTCTTCTGCTGGTTCTTCAACTTCGCTTACTACTGGCTCTTCAACAGGCTCTTCTGCTGGTTTATCTTGATCTGCAACTTCTTCTGCTGGAGCATCTTCAGCTTTTTCTGCTTTGAGTTCTTCAAGTTTCTTTGCAACAGCTGCTTCTATTTCTTCCTTATTTGCTTCGTATTTTGGAACAAGTGCTGTTACTTTGAATTCAATTGAATTGAAAGCAAAATCAAATTCGTTACGGAACATATCTTCAAGAAGTGTTCTGAGGTATGTTTCTACTTCAATAACATCTTTGTTAACAACTTTAACATCAGCTTTAAGTCTTACGCCATACTCATCACTAACAAGTGAAACCTTTTTGCATTTGACTCCTTCAACTTGTGAGCATGCTGATTTGACATACTTGTTGATGACATTAACTGAAACCTTAACTGAGCCACCCTTATCTGTTCTTAATGTGACTTCTTTAATAACATCGCTGTTTACAAAAATAAGAACGATTGCAACGATAGAAAGAACGAGATATAAAATGCCCAAAGTAAAGAGCAAGCCTTTTACAAGACCATTATCAAATTCTTCTGCTTTGATTCCACCAAATGCTGTTACAATAAGTACCATAATAAGAATTACAGCTACAACAACACTTGCTAATGTAAAGATTTTTTCGAGATTCTTTTTCATATATTCCTCTCAATGTGCGTGTGCACAATATAATTTGTTTTTTATAATATAAACTTTATTTTTTTAATAGTCAACGGTCTTGACNNCGTTTTTTTTGTTGTATACAAAAAACCTCAGTCGCCAATAGGAACGAAGTGTGGTTGATGTTTGATGTAAACAACATATTCTTTAAATCCAATCTCTTTGAGCATATTGCTTACATTTTCAAACTCTTTTACGATATCTCCTCTATGAGCATCGCTGCCATATGAAATTTTTCTTCCGCCAAGTTCATAATATCTCTCAATAATATCGCGCTTCGGATTCATTTCATGATGGAAGTTAACTTCGAGAGCTTTGTCCAATTCAATAATACGCTTTAAGATATCATCGATTTTATCTGCGAAGTCAACATAACGGAGTGCTTTATCTTTATATGGTGCTCCGTGAGCAACATATCCTATATGTGCAACTACATCATATTGGTAAGGAACATCCAA
>DBVO01000016.1:0-6475 GCA_002308215.1 Christensenella sp. UBA1262 | reverse complement strand
TTTTAAACAAGAATGCATTTTTAAAATACATGTCTTTGCCGCCAGCACAATGTACAGAATTGATGACTGTGTCAAATGGATATTTTGCTATAAGTTCTTGGTACTTTTCTGCTACAAGATCACCATCAGCATAAGCAGCCTCAATACCAAAACCAAGGGTTAAAGTATTCGTTTCGTCTTTATCAAGTTCTTCTTTTACATTTTTCCAATCTTGATAATAACTCTCAACATCAGTGTCTCCCCATCTAAATGGAGCACGGCAACCACCATATACTAAGTCATAATCACAATGGTCAGTCGTNNCAAAGATATGATAGCCCATTTTCTCTTGCGAGCTTCACCATATCGGCAACTGATACCTTGCCATCATGAGAGTGATTTGTATGTGTGTGACAATCTACTTTAATCATTTAGTACTCCAATATAGCCTTGATACGTCTAATGCCTGCTGAAGAGCTTTGCTCTTTGACAATTTTGAATTTGCCAAGCTCGCCTGTGCGTTTAGCATGTGGGCCACCACAGATTTCTTTGGAGAAACCGATTGTATAGACTTTAACGATTTCGCCATATTTTGAACCGAAGACACCAACAGCACCGCTTGCTCTTGCTTCATCAACTGTCATCTCTTCAAGTTTTACTTCACTGTCTTTTGCAATCTCTTCATTAACAAGCTTTTCTACGTCTGCAATTTCTTCTGCTGTTAATGGACGTGGGAAGTTAAAGTCAAAACGAAGTCTTTCTGCTGTTATGTTAGAACCGCGTTGTTGGATTCCATCATCGTGCAACACTTTTTTAAGCGCAGCATTCAAAAGGTGTGTAGCGCTATGTAGACGTGCTGTAAATTCGCCTCCGTCTGCAAGTCCGCCTTTGAACTTTTGTTCTGCACCAGCTTTTGAAAGTGCTTGGTGATCAGCAAATGCTTTATCATATCCTGCTCTATCAAGGGCATAGCCCTTTTCTTTAGCAAGTTCTTCTGTCATCTCAATTGGGAAGCCAAAAGTATCATAAAGTCTGAATGCTGTCTTACCTGGGAAAACAGTCATGTTTTCTGGTAAATGTGCAACAATTTTGTCAAACTCCTTGAGGCCTTGTTCAATTGTCTTAGCAAATTTATCTTTTTCGCCTTCAAGTTCGCTTACAATACGTTCTTCATTGTTTTTGATATATGGGTAAACATTCTTATACTTCTCAACATAAAGTCTAGCAAGTTCAACAAGTGCAGAATCTTCTACTCCCAATGTTCTGCAATATCTCATTGCACGTCTGATAAGACGTCTAAGAACATATCCCTGATCAACGTTAGATGGAGAAATACCCTTGATATCACCAAGCAAGAAAGTTGCTGTTCTTGTATGGTCAGCAATGATTCTCATCGCGATAGTCATTGTTTCATCTTCGCCATACTTCTTACCTGAAAGCTCTTCGAGTTTTTTAATTGCAAAGCTGAAAAGATCTGTTTCATAAACAGATTTATATCCGTTCAAAATAACAAGAAGTCTTTCAAGGCCAAGACCTTCATCAACGTTTCTTTGCTTCAAAGGTTCGAACTTGCCTTCAGCATTTTTGAAATATTGCATGAAAACATCATTTCCAACTTCAAGATACTTGCCACAATCGCATGCAGGAGAACATTCATCGCAGCATTTTGGTTTGCCTGTATCAACAAACATTTCTGTATCTGGGCCACAAGGTCCTGTAATACCAGCTGGTCCCCACCAGTTATGCTTTTTGTTCAAATAGAAAATTCTATCTGCTGGAATACCAACTTCTCTCCAATAGCTTGCGCTTTCTTCATCTCTTGGGCAATCATCATCGCCAGCAAACACTGTTACAGCAAACTTATCTTTATCGAAACCAAGTTTGTTAAGCATAAAGTCGTATGACCATGCAATAGCATCTTTCTTGAAATAGTCACCAAGAGACCATCTTCCAAGCATTTCAAAAAATGTGCAGTGCGAAGCATCACCAACTTCATCAATGTCGCCAGTACGAACACAGATTTGGACGTCTGTTAATTTATTACCTGCTGGATGCTTTTCACCAAGCAAGTATGGAACAAGTGGATGCATACCAGCAGTTGTAAATAAAACTGTTGGATCGTTTTCTGGGATAAGTGATGCAGAATCAATTACTGCATGACCCTTTGACTTATAAAAGTCAAGATAAAGTGATCTTAATTCATCTGAAGTAAATTGTTTCATATTTCCTCATTGGCGTTTTCGCCATAAATTATTTCTGATTAGTTATTTCCGTTTTCAATAAGCCCTAAGAGACAATTTGAAAACTCTTTTTCTTTTACAACACGTGTAAGCGTGAAGACTGCTTTGCCATCTGTTGTAACCGAACTTAGATTTTGAGTATTCTTTTTGGACGCATTCATGTTGACATAGAAGTAATCTACTCCAAATTCAACAGGAACTTGCACTCGCCCTAAATTGCTAAAAATAATGGTTTGTCTTGATGAAGACATTGCTCTTCCAAGTTTTAAGAAAAACTCTTTTAGGAACAACGGCGTTATTTGAAGCAAAAAGCTTCTTTGTGCTCTTACAGATGTAGATATGAATCTTGCCATCTTGTCTTGAGAAGATTCTTCGACAATTTGCCTTTGTGCTTCTTTTGCATATTCTTCAATTGTATTATATGCATGTGGTTTAAGGATTACTCTAACAAAAGTAACAAAGTTCCTTAATGATTTGGACTCAAACAGGTTGCGAAGATTTACAGGAACCATTATTACATAATTGTCTTTCTTCTTTGCCTTTTCTGAGTTGTCTAATGAATATGCAATGAGACCAGTTATATACGATGTAAAAGTAACGCCAATCTCTTTAGAACGAGATATAATATCACGGCTATCAACTACAATTCTGTCGGTTTCAAATCCACCTTTCAAATATTCGCCTTTAATCATGAAAGGCTTCCCCCCTAGCAACTTCCCAAATTCTATATCGCCAAACTTAATAGGCACATAATGGGATACAAAACTATCTTCAAGTTCTTCTGATTCGAAAGGATCTTGATGATCGAGTATGCCTTGAACATTATCAACCTTTATTCCTAGCATACGCTTATATGCGAGTAGTATAGATTTTAAAAACTCAATCGCACCATTCCCATCGCAAAGACCATGGAAAATAATCATTTCGATTCTATTGCCACCACATGTAAGCTTAAACAAATATCCATTTGTTTCTTTAGCATTGATAGGGCAAGGGACATTATTCTCAAGTGGGAACACTTTTATTGGAGCATTGTTCTCAATAAGATAGTGCCAAGCGAATCCGCGTTTTTGTTTAACCTTAAATGCAGGAAAACGAACTGCAACTTCATTAACGGCCTTTTCTAGCACATCTTTAATGATTATATCATTAAGAACTACACCAACTGCGAAATTGCTTTGTGATTTTTTAGTAGAAAGAATAGGATAAAATCTGGCAGCATGATCATACTCAAACCAAAAGTTGCCATGGCGCTTATAAAACTCACCTTTTGGCTCGTTCTTCTTTGGCTCTTTAGCTTCTATATTTGTTTTTTCCTTTGAATTCTCTGCCATATATTTACACTACACACATACGCGTATAATTGCGCGTATACTAAAAATTGCTCATATATTTTAATATTTTTATATTTTATTGTCAATGAAATAAGGCAACAACTAATGCCAAAAGCAAAACTATTTTAAAATGTTATCTTTATCGACTGAGATAATAAAAGCTTTAGAATCATCCTCATCATTATTAGGATCTGCAGATTCTTTTTTGTACTCTCCAGCAATAGTAGAAATCTTTTTAAACTTTCCGCTAACAATTGAACAAGCATCTGGAGCAATATTTCTAACTAGAATAACAAGTGGCGCAAATAAAACAGCAACAATTATGGCATTTGAAACAATATGAGTGACATCAAAGAAAACGCCTCTTAAATAGTATGCTACCCAATAAGCTCTTAGATCTTCAGGTGTCAAATTTCCAACACAAAACAAAGTATCAATACAAGCAGATAACACTCCAAAAATAAAAGAACCTACAACCGCTATAATAACAGCAAATATAGTTGTCTTTAGGATATTTGATCTTCTTAAAACGATAGATGATACCACTGCCAACAATGGCCAATAAATGTAATACAAAAGAACCCAGGTATGAGGTGGCCATATTGCCATCTCAACCGTACAAAAAATAAGTGTTGCTGTAAGAGCATATGGCAAACCTAATGTTGCGCCATATACAATAATAAGTATTGTGACTACTTCTACATTTGGCACCGCAGCAAAGGCCATTTTTCCAACGGTTAAAAGAGCTGCTATTAGCGCAACCCTTGCAACAAAAATAGTTGCTAATTTGCCATTAATCTTAATGCCTTTGCCACTTGCCATATTAATAATAAATTACAAAATCAAATGTTTATTATGCTGTTTTACACAAATAAAGTATTTGTTTTGATTACATTGTCCCTAACGTAAAGAAGTATACATGACCATTTTTAAGTGGGAGAGAATCAACTCCGACACTTGATGAATAGTATGTCTTTCCATCATGTTCTGCGTTTGGCATTGGCCATTCACCTTGATCAGCACGAAGTGTTACATCATCAATATCATGATATACTGCAACCCATTCATTTGATGAAGCAGGTTGAATATTGTTAAGTGATTTAACAAATGTTCCATAGGAACCTGGTTCACTATCATAAGTAATTTTGCCTCTTAATTGAAGCTCTGAAAGAAGACCTGCCATATAGTTTTGGTATGTCTTCACCGTGATGGTTGAATATTCATTACCCTGTCCAATGATAAGTGTGACTTCTTTGTTGCCAACTTCAGGTTCTGGCTTGCCTGCATCTTTCAATTTATCACATCCTACAAGGATAACGGAAAGAGCAAGAACAACGATTGCTACTATTGCCAATACTTTGACAATATTTTTTGCTTTTAGCATAAAAATACCTCCGTTTCATGCGGAGGAAAGAACAACAAAACAAACACACCTTCGTGTGTTAATTGTTTTGAAAATCCTTCCCACCGAAAGATTCCTTTATGTGCGCCACGCATATATGCATGACGATGCTTAGCCGGTCTCCTGGCTTGAGACATTCATTTGTTTCCAAACATTTGCGGGCGTCTTCCCTTTCGGTGACGAATATCCCTTTAACTCTCACAGTAGCGGGGGCTGTGACGGATTTACACCGTCTTCCCGATTATCCCAATTTTACTCGGGCACTAAGCAATTGTATTGTAGCAAAACGAGCAATAAGATGCAATAGAACGCCTATAAAAAAATACGCGCGCTAAAAAATTTATATATTTAATGTCTTTTATCATTGACTTTGCGCGGCTATAATATTATAATATTAAAGAATAAACTATAAGGAGATTATTATGTACACTAGATGTCCAAGTTGCAGAGCACAAATAAGTTTTGAACTTCCGCAATCTGCAGATAGTTTTCCAGAGGGATACAAACATAAGATCAAATGCCCAAGTTGTGGCGTTACTATTGGCGTAAAGATTCCAAGAGTTGATTCAACAGCAACAGCTCAACCAACCTATACTCCAGCCAATCCAGCAGCAACCACATTTGAGCCTACATATCAAGCAGCACCTCCAGTTCCAGAAACAAGAAGTGAATCAAAGAAAGAAGCAAAGGCTGCAAAGAATGCAAACAAGAAGTCTGGCCTCGTAAGAAACATCTTCATGATGATTTTCTCTCTTCTCTTTGTTGCACTCTCAACAATTGGTTACCTCAGCAAAGCTGGCGGACCACTTGCTGACAAACTTCCTGTATGGATGGGCGGAATTGGTAATTATGATGGAATCAGCTTTATCGAATTGTTGATTAAAGACTTTGAATCAGTCAAGTCTACATCTGATATCAAGATTCTCATCGCTGCAATTCTTCCTACTGCACTCTTCTTACTCGCAGGCATCGACTTTATCGTCGCATTTATCTCCAGCATCGGTAAGAAATACGGCAGAGCATGGAACCTTGTTGCAAGCATTTTGATTGCAGCAATCGCAGTACTCATTCTTCTTAGCCCAGTAATCTTCAGCGGTATTCAAATTGTTGATTACTTCAAAGAAATTTATCTCAACAAATACTTCTTCATACTTTCAGGCGCAGCCCTTGGAATCGTACAACTTCTCTTCGCGTTGATCTTCCTTGCATCACTCAAGAAGAAAGTAAAATAAGTAATTGTATGAAATTAAAGCACTCTCGTTGGAGAGTGCTTTTTTTATTGCCTAAAAACGAATTATATAAATGTAAACATTTATAACAAAATTATAAGCAACCTGTCTACCCGCTCTTAATGGCCGTCTAGCGCTGTCAAATATAGGATTAAATGCTTTGCACGATTATAGGTTCTTTACGCTTAATACGCACAAGATAGGACATTCTTAATAAAAGATATTGCCAAGGTTATACTTGTTGTTTATTGCCCTTTAAACGCCTTAATTATACTATTATTTTATTATAGA
>DBVO01000037.1:15768-15981 GCA_002308215.1 Christensenella sp. UBA1262 | reverse complement strand
AATCTGTCCTCTGTTATATTTTTCATTTTTGCTCCTATTTCAAAATATTTCTTACTTTTCTTACTATACCACAAAACAATTAAAAACGCAATAGTTTCAGCAAACAAATATTTGAGACAACATACAGTTTTCAAAAGATAAATATTTCTTGACAAATTCAAATGATGTGATAAACTCTATTTATCTCTGCGAATGTAGTTTAATGGTAAAATG
>DBVO01000037.1:12352-15739 GCA_002308215.1 Christensenella sp. UBA1262 | reverse complement strand
GGGTTCGATTCCCATCATTCGCTCCATAATCATCAAAAACTCCCCCTCGTTTGAGGAGGAGTTTTGTATTCATAGTCAATAAAAGTGCTTGCATTGAATATTGACTTGAATACAAAGCACAAGCAATTGGCTTTTATTTTGAGCTTGGTTATATTTTGATTCTTTCAAACTATACAAATATATATCAAAGTCAATTTATTGTTTTTGCATCAAAACTACACGTATCGTGTTATTTTGGAGCATTTTTAGCCAATTTTGACTAAATAATACACGTATCGTGTTGTTATTGCTTGATACACGTATTGTGTTTTCAATCAGAAACAGACAAAAAACAAGATTTTTCTTTGCAAATCCGAAAAGATGTGATATACTCACAAAAGATAAGTTTTGCAACTCATGTTGCAAACATATAGGAGACACAATGAACATTATTGAAACCTCACACCTCACCAAAAGATACGGAGCCAAGGTTGTACTTGACGATGTAAACTTTTGTTTGAAAGAAGGCGAAATCTACGGGCTTGTCGGAAGAAATGGCGCAGGCAAAACCACCCTTATTCGTGAGATTTTGGGACTTGCAGCACCAACAGCCGGCACAATCGCTATCAACGGAGCCATAAGCAAAGATGCGCTTGCCTATGAGAGAAAGAAAATCGGTTCTCTCATCGACTTTCCTGGACTCATAACTCATTTGAGTGCTTATGAGAACATGAAAGCGGCTGCTTTGCAATTTGGTTGCTTTGATGATGCGGAAATCCGCGAGATTTTGCACAAAGTCGGCTTAAATGCCGATGATCCACTCAAAGTCAAAAACTTTTCACTTGGCATGAAACAAAGACTTGCCATCGGGATCACCCTTCTTGGCAATCCAAGTGTGCTTATTTTGGATGAACCAGTCAACGGACTTGATCCAACCGGCATTTTTGAAGTCCGTGAGCTTATTCAACGTTTGAACCGCGAGGACAATGTGACAATTCTCATATCCTCTCACCTTCTCAGCGAACTTTCTCGCGTTGCAACATGCTATGGCGTTATGGAAGGCGGCAAACTTGTCAAAGAGATGCGCGGCAGCGATCTTGAAGAACTTTGCAAGCCATACATCAAGGTTGCGCTTGACGATATGAAAGTCGCACTTCGCGTGGTGCTTGACAACTATCATGCTCACGACTTTGAGATTTTGCCATACAACACGCTCGCAATTTATGATTTGTCGCGCCCGATCCCTGACGTCGTCAAGATGTTTGCGGATGCCAACGTCAAAATCAACAGCATAACGGAGTGCCAAGGCGACTTGGAATCCACGTTTATATCACTTATGGGAGGTTTGCACGATGAAAACAAATGATCTCAATTCTTCAAACTCGTTCGTGAACACTCTCAGAACTGATTTATATAAGCTCGGCAAGATGAAGAGCGTCTATATTGCTGCGGCGATTATGTTTGGGCTTATTCTCATAACATTCGTTTCAGTCGTAGCCTTGGCGCGCCTTTCAGACACAGACAGCCAAGCCGATATTTTGTCGTTGTTTGGTAGCAGTATTTTGTTTGGTTTTGCAAAGAGCGCAAACATTGAACTGCTTGTCACAATAATAATCGGCATCTTTATCGGCAAAGATTTTTCAAACGGCACGGTCAGACTTACAGTCGCAAGAGGCGGAGACAGATTGCAAATCTATTTTTCAAAACTCATTTCAATCTTTGTTCTCATCCTTGGCTACATGATCGGTTCATTGCTTATCTGCGGCATTTTGACTGCAATAATCGGCTATAGTGAGCCTTTCACGGGCTTGATATTTGCAAGGCTCATGCGCACGTTTGGCCTTTCATTTGTTGCGCTTATGGCATCGGCAAGCATATATATTATGATTGCATTCTTGACACGCTCGTCAGGAGCAGCACTCGGCGCATCAATCGGCATTTATATATTGATAGGAATTGTCGTCAGCATAATTGTCGTGATACTTGAAAGCCGTGGTTTCAATGATGCGGCAATATATTTCCCACTTCAACAACTTTCCTTCTGCGTGTCAGACCAACCTATGTCAGTCGCAGACGCAATGAAACTTCTGTTTATGCCAATCGCATATTTGGGCATCTCGTCCTGCATCGGCATAGCCACGTTCTTAAAACGCGACATCAAATAAGCTTTCAACCACAACAAAAAAAGCACTCTCAAATGAGAGTGCTTTTATTTTTGAACAAAATCAATATTCTTTTACGCTTGGAATGACTTTTTCAATCAGCAAGCCATAGCGCAAATCGGCTTTTTCTTTCAAAGATACTTCGATGCAGTCCTCAGTGAAAGCGACAGCAGCTTTCATTGCGGTCTCGGCGGATGCTCTTTGCATCAACTTGCCGATAAACGCGCTGGAAAAGACGTCGCCTGCGCCGTGAATATTTTGGTCAAAGTGCTTGTCGTAGGCAAACGAGATGCGTCCTGCCTTGTTCAAAAGACCTGCGCCTTGTTGACCGCGATTGATAACTCCTGAAAGCAACACGGACGGATAGCCTTTGCTCTTCAAAATATTGAGAATCATGCGCGCATTTTGCTCGTTTGGTTCAAGATCAAGCTTCAAATCAGCAAACATTTTACCTTCGGTAAAGTTTGGCATAAGAATATCGGCATACTTTTTGCACAGATCTATGATGCGGTTTTTGTATGCCTCGTCAAAGATTGCATAGAGTTTGCCGCTTTCCGCCATAGCAGGGTCAAATGCAATGAGCGTGCCTTCTTTCTTTTCCTGCTTGAGAATAAACTCCGTAGCGTCAATAATTGCTTGCGAGCCAAGAAAACCGATGTAGACACAATCAAACTTGATGCCCAGTTTCTTCCAATGCTTGTATGCGGGCACCATATTGTCGCAGAGATCCACAAAGGTAAAACCTTTGATGCCTGCGGTTTGCGTTGACAAAAGCGCGGTTGGAAGTCCAACCGGATACGTGCCAAACGCTGACAAAATCGGAATCCCCGCCGTGAGCGAGCAGTTGCCGATTGATGAATAATCTTCAATAACCAAAACTCTCTTTTCCATACCCAAATTATAACACTATTATTAGTATTTTAGCAACAAACAATTTGACATTTTTGTATCAAAATTGCGCGCGACAAAAAATAATACGGCAAAATAATCCTTGCCAAAACAAAATCCCTGTGATATACTAAACTCCGCTGTGCTAGATGGGGAGCTTGCGGTGCCCTGTAAACTACAATCCGCAATAGTAGTGTCGAACGCCATCCGAGGCTTTTGTTATGGTTGGTTGCGCATAGCAAGGAGTGATGATAGCAAGGTCCCGTGCAATGTCATACTGCGAACCGTGTCAGAGCTTGACCGCAGCAGCACTAAACAGGCGTTGGCGTGTGCCACGGGGAAACTTTGAAGGAGCCAC
>DBVO01000037.1:260-12346 GCA_002308215.1 Christensenella sp. UBA1262 | reverse complement strand
ATGTTCCCACTTCGGTAATGACTGTCGGAGTTGGTGCACAGTATTGCAAAGCGTATCGGCTGAATGCTGATACGCTTTGCAATTTAAAACACAATGGAGAAACACATGGATAATTTTGATAAAAATTTTAATACCGTATTTGACGGTATCTCAAAAACAATGAACGCTATTGACAAAGAACTTGATTTACTAAAAACGATCAATGACGCGCAAAAAATTGAATTGAAAAAAGCAAAAAGATTTAACATTTTTATGCTTGTTATTGCATTAGCCTCATTTGTAGGAACAATAATTGGAGTAGTTATTCCACTACTTACAAAATAATGCAATAAAAGCATCAACTAGCGAAGCCACCAAGCGAGAGATTGTGCAAAACATTGTTTGACTACATTTTTGCTGTAACGTTCAGCTACAATCTATCGCGCGGTAGAGCGACAAAAAACGCGTCACTCATGGACGCGCTTTTTTATTTTTGAAAAGCGTGCCAATGTGACACGCTTTTTGGAGTTGGTAGTTATTACTTCTTTGCGGCTTCTTCTTCGCGCTTCTTTGCGTCTTCGATGATCTTTGCGTTTGCAGATCCCGGGACTTCTTCATAGCGGACGAGGTGCATTTCAAACTTGCCTCTGCCTTGTGTCATTGAGCGGAGATCCGTTGCGTAGCGGAACATTTCTGCTTGCGGGACTTCTGCGGTGATGACTTGCTTGCCGTTCACTGCGTCAGTGCCGAGGATTCTGCCTCTACGCTTGTTCATGTCGCCGAGGATGTCGCCGAGATAGTCATCCGGGACTGTGATCTTGGCTTCCATGATAGGTTCCAAGAAGCATGGGCCTGCAGCTGCAACGCCGTCTGCATAGGAGAGTTTTGCTGCTGTGACGAATGCGATTTCCTTACTATCAACCGGGTGATATTTGCCATCATAAAGCGTAGCTTTGAGGTTGACCATTGGGTAGCCTGCGAGTACGCCGTGCTTGATTGCTTCACGAAGACCCTTTTCAACTGCCGGGATGAATTGACGTGGAACTGCACCACCGACAACTTCATCAACAAACTCGAAGACGCCATCTTCCGCGCCTGGCTCGTACTTGATGAAGACGTCGCCGTATTGACCTGCACCACCGGATTGCTTTTTATGCTTACCTTCTGCAGATGCAGTCTTGCGGATTGTCTCACGATATGCAACTCTTGGTTCTTGCCATGTGATGTCGATGCCAAGTTTTGCCTTGACGCGCTTGCACATGATGTCGAGTTGTGCTTCGCCGAGACCGCTGATAAGGACGTCACCTGTTTCAATGTTCTTTTCAACCTTGAAGGTTGCGTCTTCTTCTTGCATCTTGATAAGACCTTGGATTGCTTTTTCTTCGTCTTTCAAAGCCTTGACTGCATAGGAGATGACAGGTGCCGGGAACTCGATTGTGTCATAGACAACTTTGTTGTCTGCGCTGGCGAGTGTGTCGTTTGTGTTTGTATAAGTGAGTTTTGCAAGTGCGCCGATGTCGCCTGCTTCAAGTGAATCGACTGCTTCTTGCTTTTTGCCCTTCAAAACGTAGATTGTGCCAACCTTCTCCGGTTTTTCAACTGTGTTGTTGTTGACAGAGTCGCCGGATGAGAGTTTGCCGGTGACAACCTTGAAGATAAGGAGTTTGCCGACGTATGGGTCAACGACTGACTTGATGACCTGTGCACTGAATGGTTTTGAAGCATCAACCGCAACTTCAACATGTGCCCCATTAAGCGTTGCACCAATCTTGTGAGCGCGCTCTGGATGTGGCATAAGGTCAACGAGTTTGTCAAGGAGACGCTTGACGCCCTTGGATGTTTGTGCGTTGCCTGCGACGAGCGGGATGAAGATTTCGTCTGCGATTGCTGCGTGCAAACCTTTTTGAATCTCTTCTTCTGTGAAAGCTTCGCCGTCGAAGAACTTCATCATGAGATCTTCGTCTGTCTCGGCAACCATTTCCATGATCTTGCCATTGTACTCTTCAAGTTTGCTTTGGAGATTTGCAGGAGTTGCAATCTCTTTGCCTTGAAGGTCAAGCGCTTTGTTTGCAAGGACGTCGACGACGCCGACCATCTTGCCGCCTTCCATGATTGGAAGTTCGATTGGGACGACACTCTTGAACTTTGCCATGATAGCATCAACTGTGCCGAAGAAATCGGAGTTTTCTTTGTCAACTGCGTTGACGAAGATGAGTGCTGCCGTCTTCTTTTCTTTGCACATATCAAGAGCCTTTTCTGTGCCGACTGTGAGTGAACCGGATGCGGATGTGACGACTACTGCGCTGTCTGCTGCGTGAAGTGCCGCAACCATTTCGCCTTCAAAATCGAAGAATCCAGGAACGTCCAAGATGTTGATTTTGCAGTCGCGATACAATGCATAGCCGAGAGACATAGAAATCGATATTTTGCGCTTGATTTCTTCGTCATCATAGTCCATTGTGGATGTGCCATCGTCAACTTTGCCGAAACGATCAATACATTTTGTTTCAAACATCATTGCTTCGGCAAGCGTCGTTTTGCCTTCGCCGGAGTGACCGATGAGAGCAACGTTGCGAATAAAATCTGTTTTGAAATTTTTCATAACTACCTCTTGGTATTTTTTACTAACTTGTATTATTGTATAATAAATTAATATAAATTTCAATTAAAATTGAGTAAAAATTAGTATGCATTTGATGCAAAGAATGAAAACAAGCTATCTAAACGCATTTAATCCCGTTAGAACACGTAAAATTTTTTGTATAAATGCATAATTAGTGCTAGTAAAAAATATGTCAGACTTCTCTGCCTCATCAAAAATATAGGTTTATAAAAGTTTTTATTCTATAAAACTGAAAAAAACGATGCAAAACGGTTGCAACTTTTATTTTCATATGCTAATATATCAAAGATATTTATCAGTACAAGCGTACAAGGAGTAAAATATGCCAAATATTAAGTCAGCAAAAAAGAGAGTTCTTACATCTCAAAAGAAAAATGAAATCAACACAGCAAAAAGAAGCCGTGTTAAAACAGCTATAAAGAAATACAACGCAGCAATCGAAGCAGGCGATATCGCTCTTGCAGAAAAGCTCCTTCCTGAAACTGTTTCAATCATCGACAGAGCATACTCTGATGGTCTTTACAAGAAGAATACAGTAGCAAGAAAGAAAGCAACACTTTGCCGCGCACTCGATAGAGCAAAAGCTGCAAAATAACTTTTTAAACAGTTAATAAAAAGACTGTTCGTTTGAACAGTCTTTTTTTCGTGGTTTTTATTGGTTTTACAGCTTCTCTTTCTCCCCTAGTTTTTCTTTTCTATACCAAACTATAACGATTGATACAGCAACTAGAGCTAATACTGATCCGAAGCCAATGGAAAGATATGTATTAATATCTTTCTCATAATTCTTTTTAAGTGTTATTGTAACTGTAAACTTATCATCCAATACTATTCCATTCATTTTGCACGTAATAGTATATTCTCCAATATCCTCCGGGGTAAAATCAAATATAAAACCATTCCAAGCATATTCTCCATTCACGTACCAAATTACAACATCTGTTGCCGAATAATTAATTACGTCTTGAATTGAATATCTTAATGTATTCCCTATAACACACTCTTCTAATTCAGTATTCGTTTCGATCTTAGTCTCTGTTTTAGAAGGTTGCACATATTCTACTTCTATTACTTTGCTTGTTACTAGGGTCTTATCCCCAAAATACTTAGCTACGATTTTATGTTCACCAACTACAAGATCTGGAGTATATGAAAAATATCTACCCGTTCCCAATTCTTCTAAAACATCATCATCGATTTGTTTATACCACTTAACGTTTTCAGCAAGTACTTCGTTATCTTCATTAGCTGGCAAAAGAGTAGCCTCAAATCTTACTTCTCTAAGCTCGCTTGGTTTTTGTTTTAAATCCGCAGAATCGCAATCCATAAATATTGAATAAACACCTTCATCTTTTGCGAATACACTCATATCAAAAACATTAATGTTTTTGGTTTTGTAAAGTAGCGATTCGCTATGAGCAGATTTAATGATGTCTGCAATCTGCCTTGGTGTTTTTGCATTATCACTTCCTGTTGCTTCTGCTAATGCACCATATTTGAGCGTAGCAAGAGCTGCACCAAAAGATACTATTGGGCTTGCCATACTTGTACCGGTTAATGTTTTATATCCATCGATTGTGTCGCCATCCGCAGATACAATTTTGTAACCAGGCGCTGCAATATTATACGCATTACCGTAATTGGATGAAGAATATACCTCGTATCCTAAAAGGCCATGAGTGAGGTTCATTACACCAATAACATTGCCAGCAGCTGCAGGATAGAACTTAGCAGCGGTTAATACACCTTCACTTTGTTTACTGTCATTACCGGCGGNNCCGCGACTACAACAGCTCTATCTGCTATTTCATCAGTTACAGCTGTACCAAAAGCAACCGATGATGAAGAAATGGACATGTTGACAACTTGTGCACCATTTTCTATAGCATATTCAAGAGCAGCACTAACAGCTTCTTCAGAAAAGGAAGAGTTCGTTCCCGAAGGATAACCAGCTTTAATTGGCATTAACTTAATGTATTTTTCCAAATTGAAAATATGAATAAGTGTTGCAAGAATACCAGCGACATGGGTACCATGTTTATCTGGGGCATCATCTAAAATGCTTTGAGAAATGTGCCCAGATTTTTTAACAGTATTTTTACCAATGATGAGACCCTCTTCATCACGCAAGAAAACATCATAAGGAGAAATCTCTCCGTCATCTTCTATTGGATTTCCTTGCTCGTCATAAAGACCAAGGAACAACTCGTGATTATAATTAACCCCAGTATCTATAACAGCGACAATAATAGGATGAGTTTCAAAATATGAAAAATCATACACACGACTATCTAAAAACCACCCATCCACAATTTCTTTAAGGGATGAAATATCTAAATAATCTTCACCAAAATACCAATCATCCTCTTCGGCTGCATCGTTGTATCCACTTGGTAAAGTTGCAAATGTAGGATTGACAAAAAAAGTCCCTAAAAACACAAAAAGGACACACGACGCAAGGATAAATAGTATTGTCGCTGTCCTTAATGACCTTTTCATTTTTTAAAAATTGGATTTATTAAATCCAAGTAAGTGTTCCGTCTGGCGTTAATGTAGCCCACTTGCCATCTTTTTTGACTTTAGCTTCTCCGCCTTCAAAAGCAGTAGCCGCGTCAAATTGTGGTTCAATAACCATTACATTATTCTTGTTTATATAACCACACTTTTCGCCGACACAAACCATTGCTAAGCCTTCTGAAAAACTCATAGCAGTATCATACATAAGTGGGATAACAAGATTATTGTCTTGGTCTATATATCCACATTTTTCATCTATTTCTACAGATGCAAGACCTTCTTTAAAAGCAAATATTTCATCGTACATTGTTGGAATAACAATTGAAACTCCATTAGAATAACCCCATTTCCCACCTTTAAGTACTTTGCGCCATTCATCTTTAGGAAGTGGATCTGAAAGTTTTTCTACTGAATGCTTTTGATCTTGTTTTTTTGCTTTATCTTTTGGCTCTTCTTTGTCTCTATCTGCAAGACCAATAACTGCCTTTTTCTTTTTCTCTTGTTTAGAATCATTTTGTGGCTTAGCATCATTAACAGAACTTTCTTCTCTTAGTTCCATTCCATTCTGTTTTAATGTATTCTTAACTTCAAGCAAAATCTTTTTGTTAAGACCTTGGATTTTATACATATCCTTTTCTGTACGCTTAACAATATCAGCTGCGATCTTAACATGATTCTTCTGCAAAAGTTCTAAAGTCGTATTAGAAAGCCCCAGTGATTCTACTGGTTTAGTTAGTTGTTTTTCACTATATTTTGCAACCTGCGCATTTTCTGCTTCAACATTATTTTGCGCTGGTTTACGCTTTTTGTAATAAAATTTTTTATTAGCCATATTTGTTACCTTATCAAAGATATTAGCACAACAATGAGATTTTATCAAGTAATAAAAATAATTATAATATTATAAACTTTAATATGTTGACTAAACCTTTTTTGAAGATTATACTAATCTTATGAAATTTCAAAATAGAAATCTGAACAACATTTTGAAGTATTTAATCCTTATCGTGACGCTCGTTTTGTTAGTAGCGGCACTTTTCGGCATCTTATTTTCTAACGAAACAGCTTTTGCAGATGATAATGTAAGCATTGTATTTCCTACTACTGGTTATATTCAATCTGCTACTCCATCGCACATAGCAGCAAATGCCGATTATTTACTCATATATGATTCAGGTCAAGGCAAATTGTATGCCCGTTCAAACGCACAATTAGGCACAAAATCATATGACGCATTAATTGATAATGTCAGCAATCTTTTTGCCGTAGGCAAACAAGCATTTTTTGTGGCAGAAAATGGCTATTATGCATTAGACCTTACTGCTCAAAATCCAATAGTTGAACAAGTTACACTAACGACACCTGATGAAATTTCATATTTAACTTCAGATGGCACATATTTGTATGCTAAATCAGCATTCGGTTATATTACAATTTACGATGATAACTTTGATGTAGCCCTTGGGCAAGACAATGTTCGTGATGTTTCTCTAACAGGTAATTCTGTTATTTTAGGCAATTCTGAAAATATTTATATTTTCACGGCAAGTTATGGTGATCCACATTACACTATTCTTAATCTTCCAACTAAGAACACGGATGAAAAAGCTATAAGCTCTAGCGTACAAGCAGCCTCAATTGGCGATGAAACAATTATTTTTGCATCTATAGGTGGAGCGATTGCTTGTCTTGATAAATCAACTGGTGAACCTCTATTCATCTCTGAAATTGCACCAGATGCTTTTGCATCATATGGCAGAAATCTTTTCACAATAGAAGGCAACAATATCAATGTTTATTCCGTTTCAAATGATGTTAAGAATTTCACTCGTTCTTCATCTATGGCTATGACTGGTGGAGATGAAAAACATTTGAACAATCCTGTTGACATTGAAAAGTTGTCTAATAAATATGCTATTGCTGACGCAAACAACAATCGTATTGCCTACTACAGCGGCAATAACGAGCTGTCAACATTCTCTCTTGATACGACACCAAAACATCTTGCACATGATGGAAACATCCTCTACATTGCGTGTGACAACGAAATCCTTAAGCTTAATAGCTTATACATTGAACAACGTTACAGCATGTCTGATGTTCTAGATATTCTATATCTAGATAAACTTTATGTTTTAAAAGCAGATGGTATCTATGTTCTCTTCTCTGGAGAGTTCGTAAAGCTTTATGACATCCAAAATGCAATTTGTCTCGCAGGAATGGAAGATGGACAAAATGTTTTCATCGGTACGAACCAAGAAATAGTTGTCATTGATAGCACTGGTACAAAGCTTCCAACAAATCTTGTTGGAGACTTCACTAACCTTAAAGATTTAGCTGTTGATTATTTTGGCAATATAATCGTTGCCTACGAAATGAAAGTTGAAGTTTTCAAAAACAACATTGACTCATTAGAATTTGTTTCCACTACAAATCTTGAAGGCGATTATAGAGTTAATCTTAACGCATGCATAATTGATGGTTCTAACCTTTACTACACAGCTGACGAATCATATGTTGGTAAAGCTGTATTAAATGTTACCACCAAAGATAACTACATCATCCCAGGTGTACAACCAAGTGAAAACTATGAACTCAAAGTCGCTAACACCGGCTCATATGTCTTACCTAAAGATTGCCGCAATGGAAATATCAAGAGTTCAACGAGCAAGGTATTAATGGCATTTGAAAGCTCCACTACTCCACAGGGTTATGTACTTGTATATGATGGAATCGATTATCAATATATTCCAGAAAATGCACTTCAAAATGCAAATTGCGAGTCATTAAGTGGCGAATATGTTTCCACAAAACAGACGGTTTTGTTTGTAACTCCAAATAAAGACAGCCAGGATAATGTTGTTTTGGATGAAAATTCTCATGTCATTTTCAAACAAGGAACAGCGGGTTTTGATGGTGGTAATTGGGTTATAGTTGAATATCAAAACAAAGAGTATTTTGCAAAGCAAAACGAATTCTCTGAGTATGTTGCCCCTGTCCCAGAAAGAAAAGCAAACTATGGCAGAGCAAAAGGAACACGCGTAGGCGGCATCGTTAACGTATATCAATCTGCAAGCACAGAAAGTGCTGTTATCCTAGAAATTGCAGATGGTGCTAAAGTTGAGATCCTTGAAACTCTTGATGATTTCTATAAAGTCAGCGTTAATGGTACTGTCGGATATATGACTAAAGATGAAGTCCAACTTGGTGGTCTTACTACAGTACAAATTGTAGCAATTATTCTTGCAGTTCTCGTGTTGTTAGCTGGCTCAGCAGTATTTGTTGCAATTTACTTCACCAAGAAGAAAGATGCAGAGAACTTAAATTAATTTCTTAAATAAATTAAAAGCACGGGTTGCCCCGTGCTTTTTTATTATGATGTAATGATTATTGAATCTTATGCATTGCTACATCATATGCAGCTGCTGTTGCATCAGCGATACGACCAATCTTAGATGCATCACCAATAACAAACAATCTTTCAAACTTCCCTTCAAAATCTTTTGCGAGATTATTGACAGGACGTGAACCAAGTGAAAGAACAACTGCATCAAAATCATAATGCTCTGGAGCGCCAGTTGATACAGGTTTTCTATTCTTGTCCAATTTAACTGGTTCAAGGATAACACCCTTTTCATCTATTGCATTAAGCTTGTGAGAAAGGATATATTCTGTTCCTTTAGCATTAAGCTTTGGAAGCACATCATCAAGATGTTGGAACCATGTGCCAGGCGCTACTCTATCTGCCATTTCAACGATTGTAACTTTATTGCCATATTCAACAAGCATTTCTGCTGTTTCAAGACCAGTCATACCTGAACCGATAAGAGCAACCTTCTTGTTCTCAAGATATTTCTCGCCGCTGAGGATTTGTGTTGTAGTATAAACATTTTCATTGTTTACACCTTCAATTGAACGTGGGCGGACTGCGCATGCGCCTGTAGCCAAAATAACTGCGTACGGATCATATGCTTGGACTGTTTCAAGATCAGCTTTAACACCAAGTTTAATTTCAGCGCCAAACTTCTCTGCATTTGTCTTCATATCGACACAGCACCAACCAAGTTTTTCTTTCTTTGGTGGCTTGTTTGCAAGTTGAATTTGTCCGCCTACTTCTTTTGCTTGTTCAAGAACAATTGGCTTAAATCCACGTCTACCAAGCATTTCAGCTGCTGTAAGGCCTGCTACGCCAGCGCCGACAATAACTACAGTTCTGCCTTCACCATCTTGTTTAATGTTGTCAAATTCTTTTTCACGGCCTACTGTTGGGTTTACAGAGCAATAACCATGATCTCCATGATATGCATTATCTTGCATAGATTGAATGCAGTATAAGCAACAAATACAACGTTTAATTTCATTCTCTCTGCCACTTTCTGCTTTCTCTGCCCAATGAGGATCTGCGATGTGTGGACGTCCAAGTGAAACAAAGTCTTGAACACCTTCTTCAAGTTGTTTCTCGGCTTGCTCAGGGGTTCTAATAAGGTTTGCAGCTATAACTGGAATATTAACTTCTTTCTTAACAGCAGCTGCAAGATATTTTCTCCAACCACATTCAAAACTTGTTGGCTCAAGCCAATAATTGAATGTATCGTAGCCAGCGGATGATACGTCAATAGCATCTACACCCATTTCTGCGATTGCCTTTGCATATTTGACGCCTTCTTCCATTGTATAACCTTTGCCAGGTTTACCTATCTTCTCATAAAACTCATCAATAGTAAGTCTAACAACGATTGGATAATCCCCGCATTCTTTTCTTATACCCTCAATAATTTCGCGCACAAAACGAAGGCGGTTTTCAAAGCTTCCGCCATATTCATCTTTTCTTTGGTTAGTGTTTGGACTGAGGAATTGTTGAATGAGATAGCCGTGTGTACCATGAAGTTCAACGCCATCAACTCCAGCTTTCTTGCAGCGAACTGCACCATCGACATATTGTTGAATAACTTGTTTGACTTCTTTGTGGCTTAATGCTCTAACAGGTGAATTAGCATAATATGCTGGCTCGCATGCAGAAGCAGACACAGCCTTTTTCGTAAGATGATGTTTTTCAAGGAAAGGCGCAAGTTTTGGAGCCATTCCAAACAACATTTTTGGGAACTTCTTGCAGATTCTTGTGCAAGCAATACAAAGAGGAACTGTTCCGATTGCAAGCCCTACGTTTTGACGTCCTGGATGATGCAATTGAACAAAGAGTTTTGCACCATGTTTATGAATGCGATTAGCAAACTCAGTGAGTCCAGGGATTTGATAATCGTGGCTAACACCAAGTTGAGCAAATGCAGCTGCACCATGCTTATCATTAATACGGGTAATTTCCGTCATAATAAGACCTGTGCCACCCTTTGCGCGCTCTTCGTAGTAGTCCATCAATTGTTCGGTTGTACAACCATCAAATTGACCGAAGCCCATAAGCATCGGGGACATAACTATACGGTTTTTGATCTCGCAGTTTCCTATTTTCATAGGACTGAATAACATTTTGTATTCCATAACTCTCCCCAAATTATTTTTAATACTCTATTATTTTATCACTTAATAATAGATATTTCAAGACCGAATATTGTTTCTAATAAAACAAAAAAGGCACTATGTGCCTTTTTCCATATAATCATATTCATATTATTTCAGATTGTTTTGTTGTTTATAGGCTCTTACAGTGTTTTGTAAAAGCATTGTTACTGTCATTGGGCCAACGCCACCTGGGACTGGAGTGATATAGCTGCATTTTGGTGCTACGTTTTCAAAATCAACGTCGCCACAAAGCTTGCCATTCTCATCTCTATCCATACCGACATCCACAACAACTGCTCCCTCTTTTACCATATCAGCTTTAAGGAATTTAGCTTTACCTATAGCTACACATACTATGTCTGCACGTGCTGTGATCTCACCTAGATTCTTAGTACGACTATGGCAAATTGTAACTGTTGCATTTTTATCAAGAAGAAGTTGAGCAAGTGGTTTACCAACCAAATTTGAACGGCCAACAACTACTGCATTTTTACCTTCTAGTTCAATTCCATAATGCTCTAAAATACGCATAATTCCAAAAGGAGTACATGCGATTAGGCATTCTCTTCCTGTCCACAATCTACCTTTTTGGACAAAATGGCAACCATCAACATCTTTAGCTGGATCTATTAAATCAAGGAGTGGGTTCTCATCTAAATGTTTTGGCAATGGTAATTGCAAGATAATACCTGATACCTCTGGATTTTCATTTAATGATTTAATTGTATCTGCAACTTGTTCAAATGTGCTGTCTGCTGGAAGTCCACACATGAAGGATTTAATACCTACTTCTTCGCAGCCTTTCATTTTGTTTCTTACATATACTTGTGACGCAGGATCATCACCTACTAAAATAACAGCTAGTCCAACTGGTCTTTCTAAACCAAGAGCCTTTATTTCATCTACTTCTGCTTTAATGTTTTGTCTAGTAACACTAGCAACAAGTTTACCATCGAGTATTTGCATAAGATTACTCCTAAATTTTTATGTTTTTATTATATATAATAACTTGAATTATTTCAAGTATGAAAACAATAATATTTTATTTAATAAAAGCGACCTGGTAACCAGATCGCTTAATAAACTAATTATTTGATTGTTGTTGTGTTCTTTTGGATAACATCATGTGCTCCGCCTTCAACTATTGATGTTGCAGAAACAACTGTCATTTTTGCAACCTTATGAAGTTGAGGGATAGTTATAGCGCCACAGTTGCACATAGTTGATTTTACCTTGTACAAACTTTTATTAACGTTGTCCTTCAAACTACCTGCATAAGGGACATAACTATCAACACCTTCTTCAAAGCTAAGACCACTCTTTCCACCAAGATCATATCTTTGCCAATTACGTGCACGGTTGGAACCTTCACCCCAGTACTCTTTAACATAATTACCATTGATGTTAAGTTTGTTTGTTGGAGATTCATCAAAACGAGCAAAATATCTAC
>DBVO01000037.1:0-201 GCA_002308215.1 Christensenella sp. UBA1262 | reverse complement strand
CCATCTGAACAAACTGGGATATAAATACCTGTCTTTTCGAAATACTCATCTCTAGCTTTAGCAACTTCCATAACAGCTGTTGCTTGACCTCTACCTATACCTTTTTGCTCACGAGTAATGCAGATGGATCCACCGCCAATGCCTACTTTAATGAAATCTGCACCACACTCAGCTAGGAATAAGAATCCTTCTTTATCTACA
>DBVO01000018.1:4787-21107 GCA_002308215.1 Christensenella sp. UBA1262 | reverse complement strand
AAATATATTAAATTAATAACTTTTGTTTGATATTTCAAATAATATCATGTATAATATGATAAATTCTTTGATTTAAGGAAATATTATGGCACAAAACATTGTTCAACAACAAAATAGACGTCCTGTTCGAGAGAAAAAGCTTCGTCTTGCCTCATTGTTTACTGATGCTCCAGTTCGTGTTGAGCCAGAGGAAGAGAAGAAAGTAGTTGTTGCAGGTCTCGTCGAAGCAAATCCTACAAAAGAATACCCAGAGACATATTTTAAGAGAGCATGGGCTGTTTTCCGCGGTGAATTTGCGACACTTTTCAAAGCTGCGCTTTGGTTTGTAGCTTTTACACTTCCATTCATCGTTATTTTTGCATGGTTTGCTAAGTATTTTGAAAATATGGTTCTTGGTGGCACTTATAACTTTATGGGTGACATCGGTGTTGGTTTCCCAGGTGGCGGCGACAGTATAGCAATTAGCGTCTCAAGATTATACTGGGAAGTAAAAATGCCAGTAATATGCATGCTAGCCGGAACGCTAATTATTGCGTCAGTTGGACTTGGTGCATTATTCTATTGTGTAAAGCGCAGTTATTATCAAGACTTTTATAAGCATATCACAAAGACATTCTGGTATGGCTTTGCAAAGTTTTGGTGGAAATATCTTGTTGCTATGACATGCGCAATTCTCATTGGTCTTGCAATGGGAATCTCACTTCTTTACTTTTTGAAAGAACAAGCACTTGGAGCTCCTGGAGCTGGTGCATATTGCGCAGTAATTTTCACATGGATATTTGGTGCTCCACTTCTTACAATAGCACCTGTTATGTGTGGACTTTTTGTAACGCATGAACTTACATTCTTCCAAGCATTTAAGAATGCACTTGTAATTATTGCAAATGCACCATTTATGGTTATTATCGTTTGCGTTTTATCAGTCGCACCACTTCTTTTGTGCCTTGCAGGAATGATCTTCGGTATTATTGTGTATGCAGCTATGGCATTCATCGGCACTTTCTTGGTAGCATTGTTCTGGATTGCTATGTCTTCCCGTGGCATGAAGAAATGCTCAATCATTCTTGACGATATGAAAAAAGCAGAATTGCAAAATGCAAGAAGAGCAGCAAAGGTTAATCCTTATGCAAACAAGAATACTACAACTATCAATGGTTCAGCATCAAATGATAGTTATCAACCACAAAATCAACAAAAGAAAAAGCCACAACAAAATCATTATCAAAATCCTAAGAAAAAGAAAAAGAAATAATGGGAAAAGTCATCAACTTCAAGCTGTCGGCAGATGAGTACCTTGACCTTGCGGACAAGGCTTCGGGCGCTGGTGATATAGAGAGAAGCATCTCTTATACAAGAAAAGCCCTTGAAATTGATGAAAAAAACCAAGAGGCACTCATTTCCCTTGCAAGAGTTTACTCTGTATTAGGGGCTCAAGAGTTGTCAAATGATGTGCTGTTTAAAGCATTATCATATCATCCAAAACAATTTGAGAAAGATACGATTTTTCAGATGCTTGCAATGAATTTCCTTGATATGAATCAAGCGGATGTTGCAGAGTATTATTTGGCAGATTATGCCGACATGTTGGGAATCGACTTTCAAGAACTTGAAGAAATGCAAGCCGCTTCCGAACAAAAACGGGGCGGCTTTCATGTTGTTTATCCTCATGGAGAAGACTACTATGAAATGCTTATAGAAAAAGCATATGGGCTTGTGAAAGAGCATAAATTCGATGAGGCTATTGCCTTATTAGATGAAGTCGATCCACGTTCTAAATCGAAAGATGCAGCCAATCACGTTGTTCTAGTATGCCTAATGATGAAAGAAGATCTTGATGGCGTTATAGACAATGCGAAAAAGATGTTGAATGACAATCAGGACAGCCTTGCAGTAAGGTGTACTCTTTCTACTGCATATCTGATGGAAGACAAACAAAAAGAGGCTTATGAGGTCGTAGAGGGGCTTTTAAGTAAGGATTATACTCGTATGGAAGAAATCCTACTCATACTTCCTATCCTTGTAAATCTCAATATGCATGCAGAGGTTGTTAAGTACACTAAGCGAGTCTTAGAGAACATCAATTCCCAACCTAACACAATGATTTGGTTGTCACAATCATTATATAATATTGGCGCAAAAGAAGAAGCAAAAAAAGTCATGCACAAAGTGCAAACGATATATGGTGAATATTCTCCTGCAGATTACTATCTTGAATTGTATTCAAAAGAGCCAGATTTTGTAGAATATTCAATGAATTTGCCTCAGCAAGAAAGATTAGATAGATACAAAAAAATACACGATTTTATGATTCTTGATCCAACACTTTCTGAGACGCTTCTAGATTCGGCACCAGATGTTGACGACCCATTAGCAAAATATAAGAAGGATATTAAGAAACTTATTCGTTGGGCATTTATTGATGGCAATGTTCAAATTGAGAATTTGATAGTAGATACGTTATCAATTATTGGATCCCGTTGGGGCGAACAATTTTTGAGAGAAGTGCTCATAACATCAGATTTGCCGTTTGAATTAATGGCGCATATTATTCGCACCATGATGTATAGACGCCATTTGCATTTCAATGTTGTAGCCAGAGGTATTTTTAAAGAAATAAATTGTGAATTACCAGAAGCATATTTCAAGGTATCACCGTTTTTCCAAGAAGTTGCAACACAGGGCATACTAGATATTATTTATAATGATGTTGAGCCGAATGAATATATAGGGCGTTATGTTAACTTAATAAATTCGTTTGTAAAGCTCGATGAAAGTGGCAAGGCAGTATTTCTTAAGCCTAAAGTAGCAAAGTTAAAGAGCGCAAAAACTCTAGTTGGTGTTTTGCTTTGCAAAACATATGAGGATGAAGAAGAGGATCCGAAGCCTGAAACACTTGAAGGCTATGACCTCAAAGAAAGAACATTTGATAAATATTGGAAGATACTATTTGGAGACGAAGATGGACGATAAAAAAACAAGAGAAGAAATGCTAGAGAATCTCGATATTCTTTTGAATGAAGATTTGCCTTACAATTTCCGTCTTGAATCATATGAGTATTTAAGCGAGGACTGTGAAGAAATCCTTGATGAGATGGTTTCAAAAATATATTCTTATGAGGGCGAAACAGGCAAAATGTTAATGGAAATTCTCGCGAATTATAAGGGCAACAAAGCTATTTTTATGGGACTTGTTAGTTGGCTGTATAAAGGTGAGGATGTAGCACTTTTTGCTAAACTTATAGGCTCATACGGAGATGAAAAAGGCATAGAAGTGCTCAAAACATTCTGTAAAGAATATGAGCCAAATTACAATGAATATATGGAATTAAGAAATGCGGTCGAAGAATTAGGCGGCGATTTTGAGCTTGAAGAAGATTTTGAAGATGATCCTCTTTATAGGTATCTCAAAGGCTTAGATGAAGAGGAAGAAGATTCCCGCCGTTCACCTTTTGAAGATTTGTGGAAAGAAGAACCTGATAAATCAGAAGAAGACGATCTTTAATAGTTAAGTAATATATATTAAGCCAACTAAAGTCATTAGTTGGCTTTTTTTATCCAAAAAATACCTACTAATTCATAATACTAACAAATTCTTATTGACTTTTTATTAGTTTATTAGTTAAACTATTCTTTGCACGTTATATTTTATAAATAATATAATAAAGGGGCAATAAATGTTATTTGGCAAACGTATAGGCAAATACTATCTTCGTTTTTCCTGGCTCTTAATCCTAGGAGTTGCGGCACTAGTTGCTGTTGACATTTTCCAACTTAGGATACCAGAGATTTACGGAAGAATAATTGCGGGGCTTGACCCTACAGATCCAGCAACACTTTCTAAAGATGTATTGCTGGAGCTTTGCTATAACATTTTTTGGATAGTTGCAGTTCTGGCTGTAGGTAGATTTTTATGGCGCATTGGTTTCTTCTGCACTGCAAACAACACTGAAACAGGATTTAGAGCAGAGATGTTTGACCATGCAAAAGATCTTTCTCAGCAATACTATAAGACAAATAAAGTTGGCGATATTATGAGCTTGTTCACCAACGACCTTGAAACTATAAATGAATGTGTTGGTGAAGGTACGTTGATGTTGTTTGATGCTCTTACACTAGGCATTTTGGCGATTTATAAGATGGCGGTTCTTAATTGGAAGCTCACTTTGTTTGCACTTATTCCTATGGCATTTTTAGCCGCTATCGGCGTTATTATGTTTAAATACTTGGAGAAAAAATGGCAAGAAAGGCAAGAAGCATATTCTAAAATGTCTGACTTTACACAAGAGAGTTTCTCGGGTATTGCAGTTATAAAAGCATTTGTTAAAGAGTTAAAAGAGCTTTCCGCGTTTAAATATATCAACAAGCATAATGAAGACGTCAATGTGGCGTTTGTTAAAGCATCTGTTCTTATTGACCTCATGGTGTCTTTGTTTGTTGGTTCCGTGGTTACTATTATTATTGGTTATGGCGGATGGCTAGCTCATGAAGGTACATTCTCTGTCGCAGATCTCGTAATGTTCATTTCATATTTCAGCACGATTACGTGGCCAGTTATGGCAATATCTATGTTAATTGAAATGTCTTCACGTGGTAAAGCATCATTGAAGCGCATCAATGAGTTTTTGGATACACCGATAGATGTTAAGGACAAAGAAGGCGTTAAAGACATTGAAGATGTTAAAGGCGAGATTGAGTTTAGAAATCTTACTTTCCAATATCCAGACGGAGATCGTAATGTTTTAAAGAATGTCAGCTTTACTATTAAAGCAGGTGAAAATGTTGGTATTATTGGCAAGACTGGCGCAGGAAAATCTACTATTGTTGATTTGATGCTGAGAACATATAACATCCCAGATGGTATGTACTTTATAGATGGTCAAGATGTTAATGATTTATCTATTCGTTCTGTTAGAGCATCTATCGCATATGTTCCTCAAGACAACTTCTTGTTCTCTGATACAATAGCTAGCAACATTTCATTTGCATTTGGTGAAGAAGAAGTCGATAAGGCCAGAATTATTGATGTTTCAAAGATGGCTGATGTTGATAGTGATATATCATCTTTCAAAGATGGTTATGACACAATTCTTGGTGAGCGTGGTGTTACTATTTCTGGTGGCCAAAAGCAAAGAACATCTATTGCACGTGCTCTCATGAAGAATGCTGTTGTTCTTATCCTTGATGATTCACTTTCTGCAGTTGATACAAAGACTGAAGAAAATATCCTTGAAGGTTTAAGAGAAAACCGTGCTGGAAGAACAACTATTTACATCGCTCATCGTATTTCTACCGTTAAGAACCTCGACAAGATTATCCTTGTTGACAATGGTGAAATCGTTGATATTGGTACACACGATGAATTGTTGTCACGTTGCGAAGAATATCAACGCACAGTCAAACTCCAAGAACTTGAAGAAGAGAGTGAAGGAGGTGTTGTATGAATCCGCTTTATATAATTGGCGCAGTTCTCGGCACTCTCGCCACCTCATTCATAGTTGCTTTTGCGCTCATGAAAGACAAGAAGGAGTCTATTGGATTTGAGCGTAATATGAAGGATGTGGAGATAATGAAGCGCTTGCTTAAATATGCACGTCCATATTGGAAGCAATTCTTGTTTGTTATCTTGCTTGTCGCGTTTACAATAGCATCAGATATTGTTTTGCCGCTTATTTTAGGTGATGTAGCATCTACACTTGGTCAAATTGGGTTTGATTATAAGTTAGTGCTTAGAGATGCGCTCATCTATTTTGGTGTACTCGCAATTTCACTTGCATGTACATATATTATGGCAGTAATCTTGCAAAAAACAGGGCAACAAATTATCTCTACAATGCGTCAACAATTGTTTGTTCACATAGAGAATTTGTCACATGCTCAACTTAACAATATTCCTGTCGGCAAACTAGTTACTCGTGTATGCAACGATACAAACTCGGTTTCCATGATGTTCACAAGCATCCTTGTCAATTTGGTTAAGAACGTTTTCTTAACAGCTGGTTTCCTTGTCGCAATGTTTGCTATTAACGTTAAGCTTACACTTATTGTTCTTTGTTTTGTGCCATTCATTGTGCTGTTTACAGTTATTTTCCGTAAGTTCTCACGTAAAGCTTACAGAAAAGTTAAGAATAGCATGACAGATATCAACACATATTTGTCTGAAAACTTATCTGGTATTAAAGTTACGCAAAGCTTTAACCAAGAAGCTACAAAGAATAATCAATTTATGAGAAAGAACAAAGTGCTGGGAAACGCATTAAACCAAGAGTTATTTGTGTTTGGTGTATTCCGTCCATGCGTATATGTTCTTTACATATTCACGGTTATTGCAATGTTGTGGGTTGGTGCAAATGACACGATAAGCCAAGTTTCATTTGCAGGACAAGTTGTATCGTATGCAACAATTGTTATCTTCTACCAATACGTGGCGGAATTCTTTACGCCTATACAGAACCTGGCAGAACAATTTAATCGTATGCAGTCCGCATTCGCTTCAAGTGAAAAGATATTCTCGATACTTGATACTCAACCTGAAATTGTTGATAGTGAAGATGCAATTGAATTAGATGAAATAAAGGGCGAAATTGAGTTTAAAGATGTATGGTTTAGCTATATTCCAAATGAATGGGTGCTAAAGGGCGTATCATTTAAAGTAGACGCAGGTTCTACGTGTGCTTTTGTTGGCGCAACTGGTAGCGGAAAATCAACAATCCTTTCATTGATCTGCCGTAACTATGATATACAAAAGGGACAAATCATGATAGATGGTCTAGATATTAAAAAGATTAAGATATCATCATTGAGACGTCACTTTGGCCAAATGTTGCAAGATGTCTTTGTGTTCTCAGGTACAATAAGAAGCAACATTATCCTTAGAGATGAAACCATAACAGATGAGGAAGTTGAAGAAGCTTGCAAATATGTCAATGCAGACAAGTTTATTTCTAAACTTGATAAAGGGCTTGATTACGAAGTTCGAGAGAGAGGCAATAACTTCTCTGCAGGAGAACGTCAGCTCTTGTCATTTGCGCGTACAGTAGCTCACAAACCATCAGTTATGATACTTGATGAAGCAACGGCAAATATTGATACCGAGACTGAAGTGTTGATTCAAGATTCATTAGAAAAGATGATGAACATTGGCACAATGCTTATCGTAGCTCATAGACTATCCACAATACAACATGCAGATAACATTATAGTGTTGCAGAGTGGCGAGATATTAGAACAAGGTACGCACCAGCAACTATTGCGTAAGAAAGGCAAATATTATAGTCTGTATCAACTACAGTACAAAAAGCAATTGCTTCAAAAGAGCAATGCATAAGGAGAGCTTATGGATTATATGCAAGAATCTCTCAAAAAACACTATGAATGGAAAGGCAAATTGCGTGTTTCATCAGCTGTTAAAATTGACAGCAAAGAAGCGCTATCTTTAGCATACACTCCAGGTGTGGCTAAGCCTTGCTTAGAGATTAAAGATAATCCTGTGCTCGCATATGAATTAACAAGAAAATGGAATACTGTAGCTGTCATTACTGATGGATCTGCTGTGCTTGGACTTGGCAATATCGGAGCACAAGCTGGCATGCCAGTCATGGAAGGCAAGTGCGCATTGTTTAGTGAATTTGCTGGAATTGATGCAATTCCAATTCTTTTGAGTACACAAGATACCGGTGAAATTGTAGACACAGTTTACAATATTTCAAAGAGTTTTGGTGGTATAAATCTTGAAGATATTTCTGCTCCACGTTGTTTTGAAGTAGAACGCAGGCTCAAAGAAAAGTGCGATATTCCTGTATTTCATGATGACCAACATGGTACAGCTATAGTTTTGGTTGCAGCGCTCAAAAACGCACTTAAACTTGTCAAAAAAGATATATTAACATCGCGTATTGTAATTAACGGAGCAGGTAGTGCTGGTTCAGCAATAGCTAATTTCTTGCTTGCAAATGGTGCTAAAGATATTGTTGTTTGCGATAGAAATGGGATAATTGATAATAGCGAAAACTTTAATAAGGCACAAAATGAATTAGCATCTCGCACAAATCCTCGTGGTGTCAAAGGTGGCCTTAAAGAAGCTGTTGATGGCGCTGATGTGTTTATCGGTGTTAGTGTTAAAGGCGCACTCTCAAAAGACATGGTGTCTTCAATGAATAAAGATGCTATAGTTTTTGCTATGGCAAATCCAACTCCTGAAATAATGCCGGAAGAAGCTTTTGAAGCAGGTGCAAGAATTGTTGCAACTGGAAGAAGCGATTATGAAAATCAAATAAACAATGTCTTAGCATTCCCAGGAATTTTCCGTGGGGCACTTGATGCAAGAGCTACCGATATAAACGAAGCAATGAAGATTGCAGCATCCAACGCTTTGTCTGAACTTGTAGGTGATGATTTATGTGATACATATATTTTGCCTAAGGCATTTGACAAACGCATTGTCCCTGCAGTTGCAAAAGCTGTTAAGCAAGCAGCAATTGATAGCGGAGTATCAAGATTATGAGTAAGATTTATTTTGAAGATGTCGTAAAATCTGTGGAGAACTTAGTCCACGCATGCTCATCGCTTACACCTTCTTGTGAGCGTGCTATTAGTGATGCATGTAAAAACGAAGTCAATCAGAATGCTAAATTTGCATTAGAGACAATAATTTCAAACAATAATCTTGCAAAAGCCGAAGATTTACCAATATGCCAAGATACTGGGATGGCAGTATTCTTTGTCGAGTATGGTCAAGAGGTAAATTTTGTAGGTGGAGATTTTGAAGATGCTTTAAATGAAGGCGTTAGACGTGGCTATAAAAAGTATGGATATCGCGCAAGTGTTCTAGATCCACTAACAAGAGTGAATACAAAAGATAATACTCCTAGCGTAGTGCATACCCGCATTGTTAAAGGTGATTCGATTAAAATATCATTCATGGCAAAAGGTTTTGGCAGTGAAAACATGTCAAAATTATATATGTTAACACCATCTCAAGGCATTAATGGAGTAAAAGCCGCTATTATTGATGCTGTTAAATCCGCAGGGTCAAATCCATGTCCACCTATAGTAGTTGGTGTAGGTATTGGCGGAACAGCTGAAAAGGCTATGGAATTGGCTAAACAAGAGCTTTTGCGCCCAGTTGGTTTTCCGTCTAATGATCTAGAACTAGCAAACCTTGAAAAAGAATTGCTTGTAGATATTAATGCGCTAAATATTGGAGCGCAAGGGTTCGGTGGTAACAATACAGCACTTGCTGTTCATATTGGCAAATATCCAACTCATATTTCAGCTCTTCCTGTGGCTGTAAATATTCAATGTCACGCTGTAAGAGTTGCAGAATGCAAGGTGGAGGGAAGGCAATGAAAAATATTTCCGCTCCATTTAATAAAAACGAATTAAGAGATCTGAAAGCCGGGGATTTCGTGCTTCTAAACGGGCGAATTTTAACTGGCAGAGATGCTGCACATAAGCGTATTGTAGAAGGAATTTCAAATGGCAAGCTTCCTTTTAAATTGGAAAACGAGATCATATTCTATGTTGGTCCATGTTTTAAGGATGGTAAAATTACAGCCTGTGGTCCAACCACTGCGATGCGCATGGACGCATATGCTCCATCCTTATTTGACAAAGGAGTTATTGCTGCAATAGGCAAAGGTGAGCGAGGACAAAATGTGTACGATTCCATAGTAAAAAATGGGTGTGTATATTTTGTTGCAATCGGTGGAGCTGGCGCTACTTACGGTAAAGCCGTACAGTCATTTGAAGTTGTTGCTTACGAAGATCTTGGAACAGAAGCTGTTTATGCTTTTGATGTTAAAGATTTCCCAGTTATAGTTGCTATAGATAGTCAAGGGAATAGTATTTTCAAAAATTAATTCACTTTACTGCAATAAAGTGCTTGACAATTTAATCGCTTAGTTATAAACTAGTGCCATGAAAAACATGATTATATCCAGAATTTCCAACGCATACTACTACTATTATGGCTATTTAAGATAGTCATCTTTTGGGTGTGCGTTAAAACTTTCCCTGTGCCGACATCCAAAAGATGTCGGCTTTTTTATTATTAGTAGTGGAAAAATCAACAATTTATGGTATAATAACGTTTGAAATATACTTTGAGTTATATAAATAGTAAATTGCAAAGGAATTTTTGAATTATGATAGTCGTAATCAAAAAGAATCAAAATCAAAAACAAGTAGACAACCTTACAAATTGGATTAAAGATTTAGGTCTTGATGTTCATATCAGTCGTGGTGAAAATTCTACAATTATTGGCCTTGTTGGCGACACATCAAAAGTGGACATAGATTTGGTCCGCTCTCTTGATATAGTAGAAAGTGTAACGCGTGTTCAAGAGCCATACAAGAATGCAAATCGCAAATTCCATCCAGAAGACACTATTGTTGATGTTGCAGGACATAAGTTTGGCGGTAAGCATTTTCAATTTATTGCGGGCCCTTGTTCAGTAGAAAGCGAAAAACAAATTATCGAAGTTGCTGAGGCTGTAAAGAAGGCTGGGGCAACACTTTTACGTGGCGGCGCTTTCAAACCAAGAACATCACCTTACTCTTTCCAAGGCCTTGGACTAGATGGATTAAAACTCTTAAAAAAAGCAAAACAAGAGACAGGAATGCCTATTGTTACAGAGCTCATGAGCGAGAGATATCTTGATGATTTTGAAGGTGTTGATGTAATTCAAATTGGTGCTCGCAACATGCAGAACTTTGACTTGTTAAAAGCGGTTGGTAGACTTAAAGTGCCTGTTCTGTTAAAACGTGGTATTTCAGCAACGATTGAAGAATGGCTTATGAGCGCTGAATATATTATGTCTGAAGGCAATGAAAACGTTATCCTTTGTGAGCGTGGTATAAGAACATTTGAACCGTACACAAGGAATACTCTTGACCTTTCAGCTATACCTATTTTGAAGGAGAGAACACATCTTCCAGTGATTGTGGATCCTTCACATGCATCAGGCGTTGCTAGGTTAGTTAGACCATTAAGTTTGGCTTCTGTAGGAGCTGGAGCAGATGGACTTATTATTGAAGTTCACAATGATCCTACCCATGCTCTTTGCGATGGAGCACAATCATTGAAACCTGAACAATTTGAAGAAGTTGTTAATTCTGTTCGTCCACTTCTTCCTGTAGTCAACAAGGAGATGGATGTATGAAAATAGCAATATTTGGGATGGGATTGATAGGCGGTTCACTTGGCCGTGCCATCCTCAAAAAAACAGACCATGAAGTCTTAGGTTATGATTTAGATAAAAGTGCACTTCAAAAGGCAAGCTTGCTTGGTGCACATACTAGATCACTCGATATAGATAACGATATCAAGGATATCGATATCATTATTTTTGCGATATATCCTAAGGCAACTATCGAAGCTATGCGCGATATTTGTCCAAAGTTAAAGAATGGAGCCATAGTTTTGGATACATGTGGGAACAAGCGAATCATTGTTGATGAGATGATCCGTTTGCAAGATGAATTCCCTGAGTTGAATTTTGTAGGATGTCATCCAATGGCCGGAAGAGAGTTTAGTGGCATTTCTCATTCAACAGCAAATCTTTTTGATAATGCATACGTCATATTAACCCCAGTAACACAAGATATTAAGACCCTTACAACAGTTAAGAGCTTATTTATCAGTATTGGGGCTCAGGACGTTGAGATTTGCACAGCAAAGAGACATGATGCAATGATTTCTTATACATCTCAGCTTGCGCATGTTGTATCAAGCAGTTATGTAAAGAATCCGCATAGCAGTTCGCACGCAGGGTTCTCCGCAGGAAGCTTTAGAGACCTTACACGTGTTGCAAAACTAAATCCTGAAATGTGGGCGGAGTTATTTATTGAAAACAAAGACTATCTTGTTAAAGATATAGATGAGATTATCAAGCATTTAGTTGAATATCGTGATGCCATAGAAGAAGGCGATGAAGAAGTGCTAAAAGCACTTCTCGCAGATGGCGTAAAGCAAAAAGAAGCAGCAGAAAATGCTCGTAAAGAGAGACGCAGGGATTAAAATGAAAAGAATTAAAGTTGAACTTGGTAAAAACTCTTATGACATAGTTCTTAATCAAGGTGGACTAGCTCATGTTGGCGAAGAACTAAATAAACTTGTTAAAGGCAAGCAGGTTCTTATTGTTACAGATGAAAATGTGGCAAAGTTTTATCTTGCGCCATTAAAACAATCTTTAGAACTTGCAGGATACAAAGTTGAAGAACAAGTAATACCAGCAGGAGAAAAGTCAAAGAACCCTTCTACATATTTAGAGCTCATAGACATTCTTGGCAACCTTAAGTTTTTAAGAGATGACACCGTGGTTGCGCTTGGCGGTGGTGTCGTCGGTGATCTTGCAGGTTTTGTTGCTGCAACTTATATGCGCGGCATCAACCTTGTTCAAGTACCAACATCGTTACTTGCAATGATAGATAGTTCCATTGGCGGTAAGGTTGGGGTTGATTTGCCATATGGCAAAAACTTATTAGGTGCGTTTTATCAACCGAAACTTGTGTTCATTGATGTCGATACTCTTAGCACGCTTCCAGAAAACGAATGGAATAATGGACTTGGAGAAGGACTTAAATATGCGCTTCTTGATGGTGGTAGATTGTTCGATATAATGAACGATCAAAGTGTCAAAGCAAATTTGCAAGAATTCGTTGAACTTTGTGCAGATTATAAAGCAAGAATAGTAGAAAAGGATGAAAAGGAATCTGATTTAAGAAGACTTTTGAATCTTGGACACACGCTAGGACATGCGATAGAAAAGAAAAGCAATTATGAATTGCCTCATGGTGAAGCTGTCAAATATGGTTTAAAACTAATTTTGCAGGCTTCGGGAAGGCTTAATGGAAATATAAATTTAGATAACGAAATTACCCTCATTAATAAATATGATGCAAATATTCCATATGATGTTGAAGAGCTTGTTTCGCTCATAACCAATGATAAAAAGGCAGAAAGTGATAGTATAAATGCCGTTTTTGTCAAAAGCGCAGGTAATTGTTATATAAAGAAGTTGAGTTTTGAGGAGTTTAAAAAACTCTTTTAATGAAGTGATATGGACATTATACTTGAAAAATCCAAAATCGAAGGGAGAGTTATTATCCCACCATCCAAATCGCAAGCACATAGAGTGATGATTGCGTCATTCTTGTCTGGGGTCGATTATGATTTTGGACTTCAAGGAGATGATGTTAACGCAACAAAAGATTGCCTTGATAATTTAAAAAAATTATTTAATGGAGAAGTAGAAGTTGCACATTTAAACGCAAAGGAAAGTGGATCTACCCTTAGGTTTTTATTGCCAATTATTTGTGCTTTAGATGTAAATGCAGAAATAGTTGGGGAAGGCAGATTGCCAGAACGTCCAATCAGTGAATTGTTAGGTGTTCTCAGACAACATGGTGCTAACATAGATGGCAATAGGCTTCCATTAAAAGTGGTTTCGCCATCAGCAGAACTTTGTACAGCAAAAGGTGGTCTGAAAGCTGGAGAGTTTAAGGTTAATGGTGGCATAAGTTCTCAATACATCACTGGGCTCCTATTCGCGCTTCCACTTTTAGATGGAGATAGCCATATTGTAATTGAAGGCGATCTTGTTTCAAAAGATTATGTGGAAATGACACTGGATGTGCTTCATAGATTTGGAATAATAGTAGAAAAGGATAAAAAAGGATTCTTTATTAAAGGCAACCAAAAATATGTGGCCAATGATTTAAGTATAGAGGGGGATTGGTCGTCAGCTGCATTCCCTCTAGCACTTGGGTTGCTAACAGGTAAAGTATGTGCGGAGAATCTTGATGATAATTCCAAACAGGCAGATAGAGTGTTTTTGAGCTTAGTAAAACAAATGGGCGGGATTGTTGATAAAATATCTAATGGATTAGAGACTTGCAACTCAAATCTTAAAGCAATAAATTTTGATGCAACAAATTGTCCAGATATCGTTCCGATAATGGCTATACTCGCAAGTTTTGCCGAAGGCAAATCAACAATTTTCGGGGTAGATAGATTAAAAGCAAAAGAAAGCGATAGATTACTCGCGGTTAGAGAGTTGCTTGAGCATCTTGGAGTACCTAGTGAATACAAGGATAACACTTTGTTAATTACTGGCGGAATTGGAAATAATAATTCTGAAATCGTTTTAGATAGTTTTAGTGATCATCGTATTGCTATGAGCGCAATAGTCGCAGGTTTGGCATTAGGCAGTATAAAAGTGAAGGGTATTGAGTGCATTTCAAAATCATATCCAACATTTTTACAAGATATTAAGACGCTTGGTGCAAAATTTGAACTTGATTAATGGAGAGCAACTATGGGATTTGACATTTTGGAAATTCAAATTTTTGGCGAGTCGCATTCTGAAGAAATGAGACTAGATTTGCTAGGCTTAGAAAAGGGCATTAAGTTTTCTGGGGATAGCGTGAATAATATGCTTGAACGCAGAAAAAGCTCACGCTCGCCTTGGTCTACTCCAAGACTTGAAAATGATCAAGCTGTATTTTCTAGCGGGCTTAATGGTGGTAACAATTTGCTTGAGAATGGAAAAACATATGAAACTAATGGCGAAGCCATTGTAGTTCATGTAAAGAATGAGAATGTTAAAAAGAACGATTATAATAACATTACTTCTGTGCCACGTCCATCTCATGCTGACTATGTGCAATATGTTAAAGATGGCAAGATAGTTAGCGGTGGTGGAAGATTCTCAGGAAGACTTACAACTATGCTTTGCATAGCTGGAGGAATTGCAGAAGATATATTGCGAAAAGAAGGCATAGAAGTTATAGCCTATATTTCTAGTGTCGGAGAAAAGGATTTTGGTTCATATTTAAATGGATTTGATGTTAAAGGCCTTGATAAAAATCAAATTGAGAAACTAAAATCTGATAATTTCCCTATACTTGATAATGACAAGAAGCAAGAAGCAATCGATTATATCAAAGAGATTGCGAACAATGGAGATAGCGTAGGCGGAACAATAGAGTGTATGGTTTTAGGCGCTAAAGCTGGAAGCCTTGGAGATAACTTATTTGATGGTCTTGAAGGTAAAATAGCATATTCTGTTTTTGGAGTTCCAGCAGTAAAAGGTGTAGAGTTTGGCCGAGGATTTGATTTGGCAAAAATGCAAGGAAGCATAGCAAACGATGCACTATGCATTAAAGATGGAAAAGTTAAAACAGTCACAAATAATAATGGCGGAATAAATGGCGGAATTGCAAACGGAATGCCTATAACATTGCGCGTTGCAATTAAACCAACTCCATCTATTAGCATAGAGCAAAAGAGCGTCAACTTAGATACCAATGATGAGTGCTCTTTAAAGGTACAAGGCAGGCATGATGCATGTATCGTACCGCGTGCTGTTCCTGTAGTTGAAAGTGCTGTTGCGCTTGCAGTATTAGATGAATTGCTTGCTCAGAAAATTACAAAAGAGACATTTTAAGTAGCAAAAATAGTTCAATAAACATTTGATATTGTAAAATATCGTTTGAGAGGCAAATATGCAACTTGAAGAAATTAGACACAGAATTGATGACGTAGATGCTAAGCTTTGTGCGCTCCTTGTAGAACGTTTTGATTTGGCAAAAGAGGTGGCATTAGCAAAAAAAGAAAGCGGAATCAAAATAGAAAATAAAGAAAGGGAAAGTGTTGTTATTGAGCAAATAAGATCAAAGATGCCAGATGATCTTAAAGATTATGCAGAACAAGTTTTCCGTCTTCTTATAGAACAAAGTAAGGATTTGCAGAGCAAGATATGAGATACGCTGTCATCGGGAAAAGCTTACCACATACTATTTCGCCGAGGTTGCATAATATGCTCGGCAATTTGTCATATGGTATTAAAGAATTTGAAGATGAAACAGCACTTGAGAAGTTTGTAAAATCTCGTGAATGCGTTGGATATAATGTTACTATTCCATATAAACAAACAGTTATTCCATTTCTAGATATTATTGATCCAGAAGCATTAAGCATTGGGGCCGTAAATACTGTTATTACTGTTGATGGGAAGCTATATGGTTTTAATACAGATATTGGTGGCATTGAATTAGCATTTAAGGTCGCTGGTATTGATGTTGCCGGCAAGCGTGCTCTTATATTAGGTAGTGGTGGAACCGCTAAAACTATAAAGTTTTATCTTGAGAAACATGGCTCAAAGTCAATAGATATTGTTTCTAGAAGCGGGGAACTTAACTATCAGAATGTTTATGATAAGGTAGATACGCAAATTATTATCAATACCACACCTGTTGGCACTCTTAGTATAGAAAAGCCAATAGATTTGGAAAGATTTAAAAAGCTAGAAGGTGTTTTTG
>DBVO01000018.1:0-4738 GCA_002308215.1 Christensenella sp. UBA1262 | reverse complement strand
CAAAGCAGCCAATGGCCTTGTTATGTTAATCGAACAAGGAAGACTTGCAAATAATTTATTTGCAATGGCCAATGATGGTTCTATAACGGTCCAAGATGAAAAGAAGACACTGGAAATTGTTAGAGAACTAGAAGTTGAAAGACGCAACATAATACTTGTAGGTATGGCTGGTTGCGGAAAATCTACAATAGGTAAATTATTGAGTGAAAAATTAAATAAAGAGTTCATTGATCTTGATAAAGAAATAGAGAAAAAAGAGAATAAAACAATACCAGAGATTTTTGCAGAAATAGGTGAAAAAGGATTTAGAAAAATCGAAAGTGAGGTAGTAGCCGATTTTTGCATTAGAAGTGGGCAAATTATAGCAACAGGTGGTGGGGCTATTCTTGATAAGAATAATATCGAATATATGAAAGCGAATGGTGTTATAGTATTTGTAAGACGTGACTTGGATAAGCTTTCAATGGATGGCCGTCCATTATCCAAGAATTTAGAGACTGTTAAAGCTCTATTTAATGAGCGTGAACCTATTTATTCTCGAATAGCAAAATTTGAAATAGACAACAACGGCGCTATAGAAAATGCCGTAAACAATATTTATGAAAAATTAATTTAAGGCGGTTAGAATATGCAAAAAATACTAGTTATCAATGGTGTAAACCTAGGAATGCTTGGCATCCGCGAGCCAGAAATATATGGGAATCAAACATATAGCGATCTCGAAAAGTTCATTAAGTTTTGGGGCAAGCAATATGGCTTGAAAGTGACAGTATTCCAATCCGATAAAGAAGGTGAAATTTGCCAACTTATCCATGGTGCATATTGGAAAGGTTATGATGGCATCATTATTAATGCTGGGGCATATACTCATACAAGCATTGCAATTCTTGATGCTTTGAAAGCAGCAGGAAAACCTACTGTAGAAGTTCATCTTACAGATATTAATGAGAGAGAAGATTTTAGAAAGTTCTCTTACATTTCACTGTATGCAAGTCAAGTAATTGTTGGCAAGGGATTTGATGGATACAGAGAAGCATTAGGATATTTTGCTAATGCTCAAGTTGGTGAATAATCAATATACAACGACAAATAATTGTTGTATTTTCTAAATCTCATCACAATAAATAGTGTTTTGAATAAAAAATAATATTTTCTCTTGAAAAAGACTTGTAATTGCGATAATATTTCTTTTTGCAAGAAAAATAGTCTAAAAGGATTTAAGAGATGGAATACGAACAAGAATCATTTCTCAATACTCCACTAGATAGCAAGGTTCAAAAGCTTGTTATTCTTTTCGTATTCGACAAAATGTCGATTCCACTCTCTGAGGCAACCCTTTTGGATATTTGTTCTTCGGATAATGCTTGGCTAACATATATGGAATGCAAGCAATATCTTGCCGAACTTATTGAAACGAATTTAATCTATCGTGTGCCAAAGGGAGATATGCTCAATATCACTCAAGATGGTATAAGTTGTTTGTCTTTGTTTGTCACAAGAATTCCAGCATCTATTAGGGAAGATATTGTACAATATGCAAGAGAAAATCGTATGCGTTTTAAAAAACGTCAAGCATACTTTTGCGATTATTCCAAGAATGCAGATGGTACTTACACGGTGATTATGCGTATCAATAATGATATAACAACAATCATGGAATTGAAACTTGTAGTTGCCAATCGACAACTAGCAAAGTATCTTTATAAAACATGGGTAGATAAGGCTTCAACAACCTACTCGTTAATACATGATAACCTATTAGAATAACAGTTTTAGGCATAATAAGTATTGATTTTGAAAAACCGCATTAATGCGGTTTTTTTATATTCGAAATATATTAATGCATATTTTTATATTAAAATTTGGTTTTGTTAAAAAATGTATATTGACATATGGAACTCATTAGAGTAAAATAGTAGCGTATAAAAATCTGCGTGCATATACGCACGCGTAGTATGTATAGTATCGATTGACTTGCCATCTTGGTGACGATAGAGATACCGTACGAAAGGTGGATTATGAGAACAAACAATTTTAGCTCAAGAAGATTTGCAAAGAGCTTAGCAATTGTAACACTGCTCGCAGTGTGCTTTGTGTTTGCATTTGCAATGACATGGTCTCTCGCAAGTTATAACGCAAGCAAGACTAACGACGTTACATTTGCTGACGATAATGACCAAGGTACAACCGCTGGTTTCTATGGCGATCATGGAAATATTACAGCAGCTATGTTTAAAAATAGTGCTGGCAGCTCAACAATAGGTTTCCCTGGAACGTCATCAGGTACAACGACATGGACTTATGAAGAAACATTTAGTACTGTTTATTTTTCACCAGATGATAATACGAGTATTCATGTCCCAACATCAGGTATAGGTAGTACCGAAGTTTCATATACACCTGGTACTGGACAGTTTGGGTTCAACGGCCCAGCCAAGGCTGCTCTTGCTTATGATATTTATACGGCTTCGAACTATCGTATTCCAACGTTTATTCAAAACATTCTTGGTAACTCTAATATTACAGTTAATGCGCAGTTTAGCGCAAACGTGACAAGAAATAATGGTAGTACGTCTGGTATTTTTATTATGGCATCGGATAGTGCGGTTTCTGCTTCAACTTTCCCTTCTAATGCATATAGTTCTAACCCTTATAAAGCTCATGCTAAAGAAGGAACAGGCAACATAAACGTAAATATGAATTTGACCGCCGGTAATACGGTTGTTGTTCTAGTTGCATTTGGTGATAACCTCATTTGGCAGAAAATTAATGTTGAAGTAAGTAATATTAGAGTCAAGTTTACAATTACAATGTCAAATCCATCTGACAATAGTAGTTATCATTGTAACGATGGTGCGGATCCATTTATTGCAAGCCAAATTGATTCAAGTGCATTAGATGTCTATACTCCATACAATAATTCAACAAATCAGATTAATGGCTCATCCACCTGGCCAGTATGGTATGACTCTATTAGAACAAAACTTTCAAGTGCAGTTGATAGTATGTCTGTAGGTGCAGGCAGACTTGTATCGTATACTAATAAGTCTCTTGGCAATGCGCCAGCTGTTGGTTCATCAAGCGCTCAAGCATATTATAAATCCAGTGTAGTAGAGTATGTAGATGCATATAACTACATGTATAAAGGCAGTTTTGCCAATATAGCAGCAGGCACTGGAGACATATCTCTAGCAGATGCTAAAAAAACAATGGGCCTTGGCGATAAATTCGCTAGTGGTGTTTCTGATGCAAGCATTAATTGGACAACTGGTGATTCAAATAAGAGATATGCAGCAGGTATAAAAACCGTTCAAGTAGGTGATGCTACTGATGGTGCAGAAACAAATCCAAAAGCGGGTGCAATTTTTAATGTCTATGATACTGGTTTAGGTTCAACATCATCAGCAAAATCAATTTATGTAGATGGAATTGTCGTAGGTTGTGCAACTGTTACACGCACCAACAGAGCGAGAGTTAAAGTCAACATCTATATGTACACTAATGCTGATGTAACTACAAAGGTTACTGACTTTGGTGATAGATCTGTAGCAAATAAGATTAGCTATAAAGGTATAGATAGGGTAAATCCAAACTCTGCTTTGATGGATTCAGATACTCAATCAGCACACTACATGGTAGCTCCAGGAGCAAATACTTCAGCTACAACGACAGCAGTTAACAATATGAACTGGTGGCGTTCATTAGTATTTTCAAATTCAACAGATATTACTATAGATGATTCTGAAGGTGAAGCAAATTTCTCGCCATACATTTGGTTCTACAGAGTAGATAGGGCCAATACTCTTTCAGCGCTATTATCGGTTCCGGAGCGAAGTTACGCAAACTATGCAGCAATTAAAGCTGATGGACTTGAACCTATAGCAGTTGGTTCATTTGATAATTTTGAATATGATTTCTCCGATGGTACAGCTAAAGGCATTAATAGTGCAAGAGTCGCATCAAAAGATAGCGCGACAAACGCAATTAAGTCTGGCTATTATCGTTTTACATTCTTTACATTTGACTTAGCAGGAAATATGGGTGCAAAGACCACATATTTTGCAAAAGCCGACTATGATAATCCAACATTTGACACGATTATTAAATATGAGTATCCAAATGGTAGTGATTCATGGCGTTCTATTAATGCAACTGGTGAAGGGGCCTATGCGAAGAATGGCGCTTGGGCTATTGGCGAAACAAATATTATTCTTACATTTGAAACTGATGGCAAATCATTTATAAATGCAAACGGAACAAATATTTCTGGCAACACGCTTATTTTTGAAGCGGGTGCAGACGTGTTTGGTGTTGTGTTTAATGAGAATTCTATCCTTAAACGTATAGAGGGCTCAAACGTATATGATGTTAATTCAACAACAACAACTTTCATTAAGAAAGTTGAAACCGATGCTGATAATGCAACACTGAAGATAGATTATGATTATAGCAACGGTAGATTGATAATGAGTTTCACGGATGCCCCATCTCAAAATGGTTATCCAAATATTGACTGGGCAACATCTTTCACTATGTATGCTGGCGTTGATTATGAGAACGATTATGAAGTTACGGCTCTAGATGGTTGGAGTGGCGGCGTATTAATTCGTGTTGATAGAAATGCACCAGAAATACCAGAGTTGTTAAACGTAGAAGATGGATACATCTCTGAGTTATTGCAATATTCCACAAGTGTTCCTAAGAATAACAGATTGTGGTATACAGAAACCGGCTTGAG
>DBVO01000021.1:19327-20136 GCA_002308215.1 Christensenella sp. UBA1262 | reverse complement strand
TCTTGGGTACTTCTCCATGCCGAAGTTATTAAAATTTGTTGCTTGAATATATTATCATAGAGACTTACATATGTCAATAAAATAATATTTATTATCTTTTAAAAATATTTAGAACAACTAGAGTTTGGTATTATTATTTTACTTTGAGCACTAAAGTAATTTCATCTTCATAATTATCGCCATTAGGTTTGAAACCGAATGATTCATATATGTGTTTGGCAACATCGTTACCTTCTACATAACTAGTTGTAATTATGTCTTCTTCTCCATCAGGGAAAGTCAATATATAATCTAAAGCTAGTTTAACCGCATCTCTTCCATAGCCTTTATTTTGAAAGTCTTTGTCTATCATGATTCTCCATAAGTCATAACTATGCTTAAGAGTTTCTGGGCATCCTTCAAAATCATATGAATTATGGCCAATTAGCAAAAATCCAATAGATTCATCACCATCATATATGCCAAATGCCTTTGCATATTTACCTTCCATAACAGTAGCATATGCATAAGCCATAGATTTGAAATTGTCGCCAACGAATTCTTCTTGATCTTTATTAAGTTCAAGCCAACCAATATCCCAATAGTTTTCTGTTGTGATTGGGACTAATTTAATGTTTTTATGTTTAAGTTGATAGTTTTTTAATTCTTCTAACATAGGATACCTCTTATTAAAAACAGCTGCTATTTAATTATTGCAATTCATAACTATTTTGTCAACATGATAGATTTTATTCAATAATATAAAAAAACAAGTCACGCTCTTATGAGTTTGACTTGTCATTGATTTGGTGGAGATGAGGGGAGTCGAA
>DBVO01000021.1:0-19308 GCA_002308215.1 Christensenella sp. UBA1262 | reverse complement strand
CTCTACCAGATGAGCTACACCCCCACAGCCAGATTATTATATCATATTCTTTTTAAATTGCAAGCGCTTTTACTTATAAACCCACATTGAAAACGTTTGTAGAAAACTCATTCACGAGTGAATCTTTAATATTTGAATAACCAAGGTTAAGAACGATGATGTCGGCACATTTTTTAGGGCCAATATAATCACGTATTACTATATTAAGTTGATTATTAATAAAATCAAAATGATTCAAATATTCTTTCATATTGTTTGTGTGTAAAGCCTCAATTGCTTTTGGCCCAATTATGAAGACTGGGTCTGTCAATTGACATTGCAAAACGAAGAGACCTTTAGGGTTTTCTTTATGCATTTCTAAGTATTTTGGAATACCTTTTTTTATGTAGCTAGAAGACGCAAGAGTATTATATTTACGATAATAGAATGAACTAAGTGTTGAGCTAGGACGATTGCCATGATCATTATTTCTTAGGAACAAGAAATCTTTAATATTAACAGTGCTAAGATCGCCCCAGAATACTAGACATTTCCCTCTCATTTGTTCTACTGTTAAACTATCAATAAAATCAATATCGGCACTTGATGTGTTATTTTTGACTATTTTATCGCCGAGTTTTGCATACAGAAGGGCTGCAACATCTTCTTGGCTGTCGCCTTTGAATTTTTGCATATCTATAATTATAAATTCAGTTGGATGAGCATTTAAAAAGTCGTTTATTTCATCAACAATAGGTGCAAATTTCATGCCTCTAATAGGGCCATGAAAAACAAATAAATCGTCGCCTTTTTTCCATGCTCTTAAATCAAAATATCGAGAGCCAGAAGCAAGCTGTTCTTCTATAGTTCTATTTTGAGTTTCAGCCATCCAATTCATATCCTTTGTGCCAGCATCATGTGAACCAGGGATCACTGTGTTTTTTACAAGAATATCATTTTTTAAATAACTCATCCAATCGGATAAGAATGGCGTAGGGGAAGAATTGTCAATTGCTTGTTTAGCATTTACACCTAATCCTAATCCTAACGCTATGATTGCGACTGCCAAAAATGCAACTATAACTATTGCGACTATTGCTTTTGTTTTCATAATTTTTCTCCGCTCATTGTGTATTTTTATTCTACAACATAAATGCTGTTTTGTCACTACTCAATATTTTGTCTTGCGCGTGCGCACAAGAGGTGATATACTTAAAAAGATGATGCTGTGCATCATATACTCAGTATTACAGGTGCAAATTATGCTTAGTACAACAAAGATTGCTGTTATTGGAATGGGCCAAGGTGGTATGGTTGCCGCTATAAAGTTAGCTAATGCTGGTGCAAAGGTAACGATTTTTGAAAGAAATTTAGAAGGAAAAGTTGGTTATCCATGGCGCGATGACATTACCGCTAGTATTTTTGATGATTGTGGCTTGCCTCGTCCAAATCAAGATGTATATATTCAAAAAGCTAAATGGGTATTTGTGTCACCAGATGAAAAAGGCACTTTAAGAGTCCCACAATTCCGTCCATTTGTTGAGATTTCACCTAACAGACGTAAACTAAGCGAATATTTTGCTGATTTAGCTATTAAAGCCGGTGCCGAGATTAAATATGGTGTTTGTGTTGACAAACTCTATGTAGAAGATGATAGAGTCGCTGGAATTGAATTGAATGGCGAAATAGAAAGATTCGATCTTGTTATAGATGCAACAGGCATGTATTCAAAACTTCGCTCACAACTTCCAGAAAAGTTCTGTGTGCAAAGTGAACCAAGTAATCAAGATACAATGTATGCTTATCGCGCATTTTTTGAAAAGAATGATGGGGAGACGTTTTTATCAGATGTAGATAATACAATGGTTCTTCGCCATATGGATAGCGATGGAATTGCATGGTGTAATCTTAATGATGAAGGGAATGTCGATGTTTTGCTTTGTAACATAGCTAGACCACTTTCAGATGAAGAGATTGAAGAACGCCTTAAAGATTTAAGAGCAATGAATCCAATTTTGTCAGATAGAAAACTTTATGACCGTAAAGTTCCACTTAGTGTAAGAGCAGGTATTGCAACTCCAGTAGCAGATGGTTATGTTGCACTTGGAGATTCTGCCTTTATGACAATACCAATTATGGGTAGTGGTATAGAGGCTGGTATGCATGGGGCAGCAATATTTGCAGATTATGTTATAGCTAACGATATCCAAAATTTCTCAGCATATAACATGTGGCCATTTTATGTTAAGTATTTTAAGAAATTCGGTAAAGGGTTTGCTTTGCTTGATATAGTTCGCCGTCATGCATTGCGTTTTAATTCAAAGTTAATTAACTGGGCACTTAGTGGTAAGTTCGTTAATGATGATACTCTAAAATTTGTTATGTTGGATGATGAGGATTATAGAAGACCAAAATATAAATTTGGTATGTTTTCTGCAATTCTTTGGAAACTTATATTCCACCCATCATATAATAATACAATTCTTAGAATGGGATTTGAAGGTATCCATGCAATGAATGTCGCAGGAACAATCCCAAGTAAATACTCGCTTGATGAAATAGCAAAATGGGCAAAGAGATATAATCATCTTTTTGAAAAATGTGAGCATAAAGCTGCAAAACGTCAAGCCAAAAAGAAATAAATTTTCAACTATTTGACATGTTTAAAATAGCAAGAGTAGGTTTGCATAATTATGAGGAGCCATGCCTTTCCGGAACGAGAGGTAGTGGCACTATCTTTTTTTCCGGATGCAGTTTACGATGCATCTTTTGTCAAAATTTTGAGATCTCTCATGAAAACAAAGGCCTTGAAGTGAATGAGAATGAGCTCATTTCATGTATGTTATATTTGCAAGATTTGGGGGCTCATAATATTAATTTGGTGACGCCATCAAATTATACAAATTTGCTTGTATCGGCACTTAATAAAGCTAAATTGTCAGTTAAACTCCCAATTGTGTGGAATAGTAGTGGCTACGAAACAGTTGCTAATTTGAGTAAATTAGATGGTCTTGTTGACATTTATCTTCCTGATTTTAAGTATAGTGATAATGAACTTGCATGGGATTATTCTCATGCAAAAGGTTATTATGATGTGGCTAAGAAAGCTATTGCTGAAATGCGTCGTCAATGCCCGATTGATGTGTTCGACAGTGATGGAATCATGCAAGAGGGAGTTATTGTACGACATCTTGTTTTGCCTAATCAACTTAAAAATACAGAGGGCATTTTAAAAGCTATCGCAGAAATTGATAAAAACATTTATGTTAGTCTTATGGGTCAATATTTCCCAACTCCTGCTGTTATCGATCATCCAATGCTATCACGCAGACTTACAAGTGAGGAGTACGAACAGGCTACAGATATGTTCTTTGGGGCTGGATTAATTAATGGTTTTTCGCAGGATTTAGATAGTGCTACTGAAGAGTATGTCCCGAACTTTGACCTTAATATATTGAAAAGAATATTAAATAAATAGGTTTCTACAATATATAGCGTTTATAGATAAATTTATACTACAAAATACATATCGTATATTTTTAAAAAAGTTGTTAAAAATGATTGCCAAATTAACGTGCGTATGTTAGTATAAATCGAAAATTGTGGGCCAAAAGTGTCCACGGGCAGGAAAGGGCTATGAAAAACATTTCTGTACAACTTCAAAATTGCGGCAAGATCGCACCTGTTGGCGCGAGCAAAATTTTGTTTTTCATTTCTCTTTTCAACAATATCATTCTCTAATCTAGAAGTTCCTTGTGGACTTCTTTTTTTTGAGCAAAAACGAAAATAATTTAAAAATAATAAAATTAAAACAGGAGAGAAATCGTATGAACAATCAACTTATTTACAATGTTGAAGACAGACCAAAGTTCTCAAAACTCTTGGTATTCGCGATTCAACAAGTGCTCGCCGTTATGGCTGCAACAATCGCAGTTCCTACAATCATTGGTTTGCCAACACAAATTCCTGCGGCAATCCTTGGTGCTGGTGTAGGTACAATCGTATACTTGCTCTTCACAAAGTTCAAGAGCCCAGTCATCATTTCAAGCTCTTTCGCATTCCTTGATGCATTGTTCTGTGCAGTTACATTCGGATATTGCGGAATTATCCTTGGTGCTGTCTTTGCAGGTCTTGTATATGTGATTATCGCAATCGTTATTCACTTTGCTGGAACAAAATGGGTTTCAAAACTTATGCCTCCAGTAATTATCGGACCAACTGTTGCACTCATCGGTTTGAGCCTTGCAGGTTCAGCAATGGGCGACATCACAACAGCAACTGGTGCAGCAATCAACCACAGCTACAATTTGGTTGCACTCCTTTGCGGTCTCGTAACATTTATCACAGTAGTTCTTTGCTCTTGCCAAAAGAGATTTAAGAGCATGAAGCTTATCCCATTCATCATCGGTATCGGTGCAGGTTATGCTCTCGCATCAATCTTCTCCGCAATCGGTTATGGCGCAGACGTTGATTACCTTAAGATAATCAACTGGCAACCACTCGTTCAAAACTTTGTTGTTGATGGCAAATTCACAGGCATCACAGCATTCCTTGATTATCCACGCTTCGGTCTTGTAGAAGGCATCAAAGAAATCGCAGAAGGCAGAGTACTTCTCACAGGTGCTGGTGTTGGTGAAATCGCACTTGCATTTATTCCAATCGCACTCGTTGTCTTTGCAGAGCATATCGCAGACCATAAGAACCTTGGTTCTATCATCAATCGTGACCTCGTCGAAGGCGAGCCAGGTCTTGAAAGAACTCTCCTTGGTGATGGTGTTGGTTCTATCGCTGGTACAGTATTCGGTATCTGCCCTAACACAACATACGGTGAGTCAGTTGGTTGTGTTGCTATCACAAGAAACGCATCAATCTCCACAATCTTCACAGCAGCTATTATGTGCATCGTTCTCAGCTTCATCAGCCCAATCATGAGACTCCTTCAAACAATTCCTAACTGCGTAATGGGCGGCGTTTGCTTGACACTCTACGGATTCATCGCAGTAAGCGGTCTCAAGATGTTCAAAGAAGTTGACCTCAACGAAAACAAGAACCTCTTCACAGTATCTGCAATTCTTATCGCAGGTATCGGCGGTCTTGCAATCTTGATTCCATATCATGTAACAGATGGTCTTGTTGATAAGACAATCAAGATTACATCAATTGCAACAGCTCTTATCCTTGGTATCTGCACATATGCAATCACAAATGCACTTGAGAAGAGAGAAGGTAAAGAAGATGGAGAACCAGAAAGCTTGGTTGTCGGCGCAGTCGCACCGGATGCAACTTATGAAGTTGGCAAATCAGTCGTTCGCGAAGAAGCAGCTGAAGAACCAGTCGCAGAAGCAGCTCCAGCTGAAGAACCAGCAGAAGCACCTGTTGAAGAATAATTGATATAAACAAATAGAACAAGGGCAGTCTTTGACTGCTCTTGTGACTACATTGAGGTAAAATTATGAAAGAATATCCAAATGTTACAATATTTGATCATCCACTCATTAGACACAAAGTTGCAATTCTCCGTGACAAGAATACAGGAATGAAAGAATTCAGAGAACTTGTTGAAGAAATCACAACTCTCATGGTTTATGAGGCATTTAAAGACGTTCCAACCAAAAAAGTTATGGTTGAAACACCACTTGAAACTTGCGAACAAACTATGGTTGCAGATGGCGCAGTTACAATCGTTCCTGTACTTAGAGCAGGCCTTGGCATGGTAAATGGTGTACATACACTTTTCCCAACAGCAAGAGTAGGTCACATTGGTATGTATAGAGATGAAGAAACTTGTGAACCACACGAGTATTACTGCAAACTTCCAAATCGTTCAGACAATACAGTCGCAATCGTGCTTGACCCAATGCTTGCTACAGGCGGTAGCGCAGTCGCAGCAATTGATCTTTTGAAACAAAAAGGTTACAAAAATATTCGTCTTATGAATATTATCGCAGCACCACGTGGCGTAGAAGTAGTTTCAAAGGCTCATCCAGATGTAAAGATTTATATTTCTACACTTGATAGAGAACTCAATGAGCACAGCTACATTCTTCCAGGTTTAGGCGATGCTGGTGATCGTTTATTTGGAACAAAATAATAAGTATATTTGGAGCGACCCGCAACCGCGGGTCGTTTTTTTTATTAAACTTTAGTTTAATTAATCTTAAAAAAAATTAAATCTGCAATTGCAATTTGTATTTTTAAGTATTATAATATAGAAAAGGCATAAGCCAAAAACATTGGAGGATATAATTATGGCAAAAAAGAATGACTATTTTGGTCTTAGTTGGATCGTCAGCTTGATCCTTGCAATTATCCCATTCACATCTTGGATTTGCGGTATTATTACTCGTTTCTCTGAGGGTAAGATTGTTGCAGGTATCATCAGAATCTTCCTTGGTTGGTTAACATGGATCGTTGACCTTATCATGATGATTCTCAATAAGTCAATCTGGCGTCTCCTTGATTGCTAATGCAATGAAGATCGTCATTGTTGATTTAAAGAAACAATTTGACAATAAAAAGCAGGCTCTAGAAGAGCTTGCTTTTTGTCACTATCCTGTTACAATCGAAGTTAATGGTGAAGTATTGGTTTTTGAATGGTTTTCAGATATAGAAAAGTATTTTGCCAGTCTTGATGACTAACAGATTTTTATATTAAAAAAGAGGGCATAGCCCTCCTTTTTATTTTTTCTTAGATTTTTTCAAACGTGATTTGTTATAACCTGTTGCAAGCCCTGCTTCTGCTGTCTCTCTATATCGGCTATTGATATCTTTGCCGGTTGAATACATTGTTTCTACAACAGCGTCAAAAGATATCTGGCGTGTTGACGATAAGAAAGAGGCAAGGGAGCAAGCATTTATAGCTCTCATAGCGCTTACAGCATTTCTTTCAATACAAGGAATTTGAACAAGACCATTTACAGGATCACAAGTTAGCCCAAGATGGTGCTCCATAGCAACTTCTGCGGCATATTCAATTTGATCTAATGTCATATTGTTAAGTGCTGCAAGAGCAGCTGCAGCCATACTACATGCAGTACCACATTCTGCTTGGCATCCGCACTCAGCTCCGCTTATTGATGCATTCGTTTTTACAATGTTTCCTATTATACCAGCAGTAGCCAAAGCTTCAATTATTTCGTGGTCAGAAAAGCCATTTCTTTCTTGTGTATATCTTAGAACAGCGGGAAGAATTCCTGAACTTCCACAAGTTGGTGCCGTAACAATTGTTCCAGCTGCAGCGTTTTGTTCGGAAACAGCAAAAGCGTATGCGCACACTATACGGTTTACTCTTGTTTCAGGGGATTCATGTTCATCTACTTGTTTGAATAAGTATTGTGCTTTTCTTTCAACATTTAATCCACCAGGAAGAGTACCATTTCTATCAAGGCCTTTCCAAATGGATTTTTGCATTCTAGTCCATACTTTTGTTAAATAATCATCTATATCAGGTTCAAAATATTTAACATATTGATAAAGAGAAAAAACGTGTTCTTCGCAAAACTCTTTTATCTGTTCGAAAGTGTTGTGTGGATAAACGTCTGGTTCTTCCATATCAGGCATTCCCAATACTTTTATAGCGCCACCACCGATGCTTAAAACACGCCACTTTGAAATCTCGTTGCCTTTTTCATCTAAAGCGTATAGGTCTAGAGTATTAGGGTGAGGTAAATCGTTTTCAACAAAATCAAAAATAATTTCAACAGGTTTTTTAAATGTCTTTGCTAAAACTACATCAGTACCATGGCCTTTCCCAGTTTGTGCTAATGAGCCAAAAAGAACAACTTTGAAAGAGCACGCAGATGGATTGCGTTCTTCAAACATTTTTGCCGCTTTTTCAGGTCCCATTGTATGTGAACTAGATGGGCCACGGCCGATTTTATATAGCTCTTTCAAGCTTTTCATATTTGCTCCATAAGTGTGTTTATGAACAAATTATACCATAAGTGGCCATTTTTACAATGTTTTTGTTCATTTTATCAAAAAATATTGCATATTTTTTATAATACGTGTTTAAAAAAATTGCCAAAAGTCAAAAAAATATGTTATTATACAACAGTTTTAAGGCTTAGATGCCCAAAAGCGAGGGAATATGATTAGAGAAGATCTTAGAAACATCGCAATCATTGCACACGTTGACCATGGCAAAACTACACTTGTAGATGGCATGCTTAAACAATCTGGTACATTTAGAGAAAACCAACAGGTTGCTACCTGTGTTATGGACTCTGGAGACCTTGAGCGTGAGCGTGGAATTACAATTCTTGCAAAGAATACAGCTATACACTATAACGGCGTTAAAATTAACGTTATAGACACACCTGGACACGCAGATTTTTCAGGTGAAGTTGAACGTGTTCTTAAAATGGTGAATGGCGTTGTGCTTCTAGTTGATGCGCAAGAAGGACCTATGCCACAAACACGTTTTGTCGTTGAAAAAGCATTGTCCCTTGGTCTTAAAATTATCATTGTAGTTAATAAGATTGATAAGCCTGATGCACGTACATCCGAAGTAGGGGATGAAGTATTGGAATTATTGCTTGATCTTAATGCAAGCGATGAACAACTTATGAGCCCTATCATTTATTGCAGCGGTAAAAAAGCAACTGCAACTCTAGACTACAATGTGCCAGGTACAGATCTTAAACCACTTTTTGATACAATTCTTAGTTATATTCCAGCTCCAGAAGGGGATGAAAAGGGCGAATTACAACTTCTCGTGTCTGCTATAGACTATAACGATTATGTTGGTAGAATTGGCATAGGGCGCATTGAACGCGGGTCAATTAAGATGGCCCAAGAAGTTGTTGTATGCGACTACCATAGTGGCATTTCACCATATAAGAGCAAGGTTGTCAATTTGTTCCAAATTGAAGGTCTTAAGCGCGTTCCTGTAGATGAAGCAAGTGTGGGTGACATTGTTTGCTTTAGTGGTATTGAAAACATAACAATTGGTAATACAATTTGTTCTACAACAAAAATTGAACCTGTTCCATTTGTGAAGATTGGAGAGCCTACTATCGAAATGAACTTTATGGTTAATGATAGCCCATTTGCTGGCAAAGAAGGCAAATACGTTACATCTAGACACCTTAGAGATAGACTGTTTAAAGAACTCTTAAAAGACGTTTCACTTCGTGTTTATCAAACAGAAAGCCCAGATACATTTAAAGTATGTGGAAGAGGCGAGATGCACCTTTCAATTTTAATTGAAACCATGAGACGTGAAGGCTATGAATTTGGCGTAGGCACACCAAAAGTTATTTATAAGATGATTGATGGCGAGAAGTGCGAACCAATGGAAAGACTTTATATCGATGTTCCAACAGAATGCACCGGTTCAGTTATGGAACGCATGGGTGTAAGAAAAGGCGAACTCGTCAGCATGAATCCACAAGGAAGCCGTATTAGAATGGAATTTAGAATTCCAGCTCGTGGATTATTCGGTTTTAAAAACGAGTTTTTAACAGATACAAAAGGTGAGGGTATAATGAACCAACTTTTTGATGGTTATGCTCCATATAAAGGTGCAATACCAAGAAGATTTACAGGTTCATTGGTAGCCTTTGAAACTGGTGAAGCAGCAACATACGGACTCTTTAATGCTCAAGATAGAGGAACGTTATTTATCGAGCCACAGACTATGGTTTATGAGGGTATGGTTGTTGGTATGTCTCCAAAGGCAGAGGATATAAGAGTTAACGTATGTAAGCGTAAACACGTTACAAATATGCGTGCTGCTGGTTCAGATGAAGCTCTTCGTCTTACAACACCAAGAAAGTTCAGTCTTGAAGAGGCAATTGAATTTTTGAATGATGATGAAATGCTTGAGGTTACACCAAAGAACATTCGTATTAGAAAAACAATTCTTTCTGGATCTGAAAGATTAAAACTTCAATTCGGTAACAAAAAGATAGAAGAAGATTTATAATAAAATTGATATAAAAAAGCACCCCAAATGGGGTGCTTTTATTTTGCAAAAATATTATGCACTAAAAACAAGACACAAACAAAGAAATAAGCAAAGTGCTATTGATAAAATTGTAATGAGCTTCTTTTTCATATCAATTACCTCTAAAGCAAATACTATCACCATCTTAATGCTATTTCAATTATTTTTATTTTTTNNTTGAAATATTTATATTTTAGTTTTAGAATTGAAATGTATGCGGGCGCATATAGGGGGAGACGCTTATGTCAAATGAATTATCAATGGAACCAAAACAGCGTAGACTTTTCGGTTGCACTGGCAATATGTGGGTTTATGCACTTGGTGTTATGGGTATAAACCTAGCAATTGGACTTGTCAACAGTTATCAGGCAGAGTTTTTCAACAAGATAATGGGGGCAAATCTAATCGCAATTGCTGTTATAATTCTTGTATCCAAGATTGTAAGTATTATTGCAGACTTTGTAATAGGCAATTTGATAGATAGAGCAAGATTTAAATCTGGTAAGATGAGACCTTGGATTTTAATCTCTGCATTCCCACTAGCTGTATTTACAATGCTTTCATTTGCATTCATTCCATTCCCAGCTACTCAAGCAGGAGAAGTTGGTAAATACATTTATATTTCAATTATTCTTATTGTTTGGAACGTTTCAATGACACTTGCAGATATCCCATCACAGGGTATGCTTTCACTTGTCTCTAAAGATCCAGCCGATACAAATAACGCAGCAGGTATTGCAAATGCATTGAAATCTGGCGCACTTGCAATCTCCGGTATCGTTATTACAGTTGTATGTATGATTACTGGCAGTGAAGGTGTTGGAACGAAAGAATACCTCATTACAGCTGGTGCAATGTGTGGCGTAGGCCTTATCTTCCAACTTCTTATGTACTTCAAGTGCAAAGAAATGGTTAAATCTAATGTTTCATCTGCAATGAGTTTCAAAGAGATGTTTAGAGAGCTCAAACATAATAAGATGATTCTTATTGTGTTGATAACATATCTTTTAGGTTTTGGTAGAAACATCGGTCTTGGTATTGCTGTTCAAGCAACTTGCATTCTTCTAAGAGACGGCGTTAACTTCTCAGCAATTCCGCTCATTGGTTCGCTCTTCCCAGAAACAATGTATGGTGACGCATGTTCGTGGGCAATTGGTATTACATCTGCATTAGCAAGTGCCGTAACAATTATTCTTAATCCAATTATTAATAAAAAGCTCGGTGAGAAGAGATACTTCATTATCGCAGGTTTGTATGGCTTTATTATAAGCTTCACATCATTCTTGCTCTATTGGCTTGTACCTGTTCCAGATGGCGCAACAAGCACAGCTATGACCGTAAGAAGCTTATGGGCAATTTGGATCTTCCAATTCTTCTTCAGCTTTGCATATGGTCCAAATGCATATTTGCCAATGGTTATGACTGCAGATATCGTAGATTATCAAGAGTGGAAGACAGGCAAACGTACAGAAGGGACACAGTTTGCAATCTTGTCTATGTCCAATAAGCTTTCAAATGCGCTCTCAGTTTCATTAGGTATTTTGCTTATTGGTGCAATAGGGTATAGTTCAAATGACTATGCAACAGCAATTCAAAATGGTACAGAAGCAATTCATGCTTATGTAACAGATGATATGCAGGTTAAAGCATGGGCAATATACTTCCTTGTTCCAGGCCTTTGCATGCTTGCATCGTCAATACCAATGTTCTTCTACAAAATTGATAAGAAGACAAAAGAAGAGATGCGCACAGAACTTGCACGTAGACGTCTTGCCATGGATACAGGTACTGGAGTTATTTTAGAACAACCAGAATCCGTTGAGGAAGTATGTGAGCTAGCAGAACAAGATGTTCAAGAAGAGCCTCAAGAGAACCCAGAGGACAAACAAGAATAACAATAGTTTCTAAAATTAAAAGCACTCCATTTGGAGTGCTTTTTTATTGCATTATTTGTTTGCTTTTTTCTTCTTTGGTTTTTTAACTTCTTCTTCAACTAATTCGCTAGGTTCATTATGAACTAATTGTGCTTCTGCAACACCTGTAGCTTCTACTTGAGGTATGCAATCTTGTTTCTTGTCTAATGGTGGAAGAACACGGCATTTTCTAAGAATTCTAACCATAACGCTCTCTTCTTTCTTGTTAACATTTCTTGTTAAGAATACAGTAATGATAAATAGAATTAAGACAATATAGCAAATAAGCATAATTGTTTTAAGTGTATTAGATGAGAAATCGTTTGTAAGGCCGAAGAAGTCTTGCAAACTAAGGTTAAATTGACCAACTTTAACCTTGCTCAAATCCACAAAGTAGCAACCGATGAAGATACCAATCATTGCCACGAAGTTAAGAGCATGGATGATTGTGAGTGGTTGTGATACCTTGAAGAGATAGAGAAGTCCAACAAATGTTGTTACGATAAGACATGCATTTTGGAACTGAGGTTGTGTAAGGTCTTTAAGAATCCATGTTTTTGTAATAATAACAGCTATTATTCCAATAAGTACGGTAATCGCGCCAGATAGAGCAGAGGATAATACCTTCGGCAAGAAGTGCCCAGTTACTCTTTCTTTGTTAGGTTCGAGTGCTAAAACAACAGAAGGGATACCTATTGTTACCATACCAATAATAGTTAAGTGTCTTGGTTCAAATGGGAACTCTGTTGGAATGCAAAGGAACAAAATTGCGAGCAAAATGCTGTACATCGTTTTCATGAGGTAAAGCGATGCGCTACGTTCGAGGTTGTTGATAGATCTTCTACCTTCAGCAACAACTTTTGGCATTGATGCAAAGTTGCTATCGAGTAAAACGAGAGAGCTGACATTCTTTGCAGCATCTGACCCAGATGCCATAGCAACAGAGCAGTCGGCTTCTTTAAGTGCAAGAACATCGTTAACACCGTCGCCTGTCATTGCAACAGTATGACCATTCTTTTTGAGTGCTTTTACAAGTGCAAGTTTTTGGTCAGGGAGAACACGTCCAAAAATCGTGTATTTTTCCGCTGCTTCATATACTTCTTGCTCGCTCTTTAGAGTGGACATATCAATAATATTTTCACAATCTTTAAGTCCTGCACGAAGTGCAACAGCACGAACAGTTTCAGGGTTATCACCAGAAATGATTTTTACTGTAACGCCTTGTTCTCTAAAGTATTTAAGAGTATCAGGAGCTTCATCACGAATCTTATCAGTTATATAAATATAAGCTTCGGCTTCAAGTTTCTTTGGAAGAGAATTGTCTTTGCCAAATGCAGAGTCAGACATAGCAAGAACCATAACACGATAGCCTTGTTTAGCCATTTCTGCAATTTTAGCTTTCATGTCATCAGTTTGTTTTGGGAAGACAAATTCAGCGGCGCCAATAACATATGATTTTCCATCAATTCTCACACCGCTCCATTTACGTGCAGATGAGAAAGGAACTCTTGCTTCAACGTTGCCTTTTGCATCAAAGTCTTGTACATATGCACGTAGTGCATTCGCAGTAGCATTATCATCTTCGAGAGCAGTGAAGAAGTTTTTGATTGCTTGTTTAATCTCATTTTCTTTGAGACTGCCAACAGCATCAAAACCATTAACTTCCATTGTGCCTTCTGTGATTGTACCTGTTTTATCTAAGCAGAGAACATCTACACGTGCGAGTGTTTCGACGCAATACAAATCTTGTGCTACAGTTTTATGTTTAGAAAGACGAATAACACTTACGCAGAAAACCGTTGTTGCTAGCGCAACAAGTCCGTTAGGAATCATACTAATAACAGAAGCTACTGTTGAGACAACTGTTGAATTTAGTTCATTGCCTTGGCCAAGCCATTTGACAAGTAATAGAGCAACACCAATTGGAACAATAATAATGGACATTACCTTAACAACAAACATAAGGGAACGCCATATTTCAGATGTTGGTTTTTTAACGTATTTAGCGCCAGATGATATCTTCATGACAAAGTTATCTTGGCCAATATGTTCTACTTGGCATTTTGCTTTGCCGGATACAACAAAACTTCCAGACAACACTTTGTCGCCAACATTTTTAACAATAGCATCTGACTCACCTGTTATAAGGCTTTCATTAACTTCGATTGAACCTTCAACAATTACACCATCAGCGCATATTTGTTTGCCTGCGGATAAAATTGCAATATCGTCAAGAACTATTTGTTCAAGTGGTATTTCTACTTCTTCACCATCTCTAAGCGTAATAGCTTTTGGGGCAGAGAGGAGAGCAAGCTTATCCATAATACGTTTAGAACGAAGTCCTTGAATGATGCCTGCAAGAGAGTTGAAAATGATTAAAATTAAAAAGCCGAAGTTACCAATTTTAGGATTGAAAAATGCAAGAATAATAGCAAGAGCAACAAATATAAAGTTGAAAAACGTAAAAATATTTTCACGTAAAATTTGCCATACAGATTTAGTGCGTATGGTTTGTTCGCCGTTAATTTTACCTGCGGCTACTCGTTCTGCAACTTGTTCGCTAGTAAGACCTGTGTTAGTGTCTGTAACGAATTGTTCGAAGGCTGCAGTTTCAACTTCAATAGGTGCTGCTTCTTCTTTGCTTTTTTTGAGGTTCAGTTTTTTAATCATTTTTCATGCCTTTGATTTTCAAAAGTAAATATAATTATAGCATATATTTATATTAATTCAAAGAATATTACTATTTTTTTTGTATAAAATGTAAAAAATAAAAACGCACTCAAACGAGTGCGCTTTTACTTTTAAAAATCAAATCAGTTGAAAAGGTCTTTAAAGCCTTTGCCAAACTTGCAGACTGGAGCTTTGGACGCTGCAATCGTAATAGGTTGCTTTGTGATTGGGTTGAAGCCTTGACGTGCTGGTTTCTCTTTGAGTTCAAAGGAAGCAAAGTTTGCGATTGCAACTTTGTCGCCTGCTTTAAGTGCTTCTGCAACTACTTCGACGAGTGCATCAACTGCTGCTGTTGCGTCTTTTGAAGAAAGCTCTGCTTTTTGTGCTACTGCTTTGATAAGATCATTTTTGTTCATAGTTAACCTCCTAAGGATTGTGCATAAATTATACCTTACTTTGGCCTTTAGTGCAATACCTTTATGTAAAAAACACGCCTAAATACAGGGGTTTTATAAGTTTATAATACAATTGTTGAATAAATTAAATTGAAAGGGCGAAATATTGTACAGTTGACAAAAATCGTTTTTTGTTTAGTTATCTCAAAAATAGTTTATTTGTACGGTTAACGCGCGCGTGATGGGTATTTACAACAAAATACAATGGGGGTATAATATTATCATAAAACATTAAAATTGCCCTAAGGAGGAAATTATGGCAAACGGTTATGGCATTTCAAATTGGCAAGATGCTGCTGAAATCAACAGAGAACTGAAGGCTCTCACAGACAAACCTATTTATTGCGTATCCGAAGACGCTTTGAAGGACATTCTTAATCACTTTGAAACAAAGTGCGCAAAATCCAAAGAGATTACAACAGAAGCAAAGAAGTTTATTCCAGGCGGCGTACAACACAACCTCGCTTTTAACTATCCATTCCCAATGTGCATGGTCAGTGCAAATGGTGCATATCTTTATGACAAAGATGGCAACCAATATATTGACTTTTTGCAAGCTGGCGGTCCAACAATTCTCGGATCCAACTTCCCAGCAGTTAAGGAAAAAGTTTTTGAACTTCTCAATACATGTGGCCCTGTTACAGGTCTTTTCCATGAGGGTGAACTTCTTCTTGCAAAGAAGATCAACGAACTCATGCCAAACTGTGAAATGTTCCGTATGCTCGGTTCTGGTACTGAATCTGTAATGGCATCTATCCGTGTAGCACGTTGCGCAACAAAGAAAAAACGTGTTATTAAATGTGGTGGTGCATACCATGGATGGTCCGATCAAATGGTCTATGGTTTGAAGATTCCTGGATCACGTCAATTCCTTGAATCACATGGTATCCCAGGTTCTTACAACAAGACAGACGAAGTTAGACCAAATGACCTCGCAATGCTTGAAAAGATGCTCAAGAAGAACGCACTTCGTGGCGGTACAGCAGCAGTTATCGTAGAACCAGTTGGCCCAGAATCAGGCACACGTCCAATTGATATGGATTATAACCTCAAAGCAAGAATCCTTGCTAAGAAATACGGCGCACTCTTCATTTTTGATGAAGTTGTTACAGGTTTCAGAGTAGGTATCCATGGCGCAGCAGGTTATTTCTTCAATGAAAATTATCATATTCCATACAACGATGACATCTATCATGATGCAAATGGTAATGAATGGATTATTGAAGACAAGAAGCTTGAAGATGGCAAAGTTGTTAAATTTAAACGCCCAGCAACAAACAGAGATATGTACCCAGATCTTACAGTCTTTGGTAAGATTGTTGCAGGTGGTTATCCATCAGCAGGCGGCGTCGGCGGCAAGAGAGAATATGTTGGCCTTATGGCAGCAGGTCTTGCAGGTATGGGCAAGAAAGCATATGTTGGTGGTACACTTGCCGCAAACCCACTTTCCTCCTATGCTGGATATCTTGCAATTTGTGAAATTGAAAAGAACAATGCTTGCGAAAAAGCAGGTCATGCAGGTGACAGACTCGCAGCTGGTCTTAAGGAACTCGTTAAGAAGTACAATCTCCCATACGTTGTCTACAACCAAGGTTCAATTGTTCACCTTGAGTGCACAGGCGCTATGAGTTTTGACTTCTCAAATATGAATCTCCTTGGTTCAGTTATCCCAATGCTCAAGAAGAAACCAGAAATGCTCCGCAGAAAAGTTGCTATGGAACAAATGGGTGCAGCATATATGGCAAACGGCATCGTAACACTTGCAGGTTCACGTCTTTACACATCAATGGCTGATACAGATGAAATCATCGACGAAGCACTTCGTAGATTTGAAAACGTCTTTAAGACAGTTGTTGAATGCACAGACAATGCTCGTTTCGAAAAGAAACCTCACTAATTGTTAAGAGCTAATATGAAGCGGTACTCAATTGAGTGCCGCTTTTTATTTTATAAAAAATAGCAGAATTAGGACTTTTGGGGGACATTACGTATATTAGTATATAATAGAGCACAATTATGCAGTTGTTCAAACAGTAAAACGATTAACAAGGAGAAGAATATGCCATTTCAGATTATATGTAATGATATAACTAAAATTGAGTGTGATGCAATTGTAAATGCAGCTAATAAGAGCTTGCTTGGAGGCGGTGGAGTAGATGGTGCAATCCACAGAGCAGCAGGGAGGGAACTACTTGAGGAATGCAAAACTCTCGGCGGTTGTGAAACTGGTGATGCAAAAATCACTAAGGGATATAAACTTCCTAGCAAATATATTATACACACAGTTGGACCAGTTTGGCATGGTGGCAGATTTGGGGAGGAGCAACTTCTTCGCTCGTGCTACAGGCGTTCATTTGAACTTGCTTTACAATATAATTGCGAAAGCATAGCTTTTCCGCTCATCTCTGCCGGCGTTTACGGCTACCCAAAACAAGAAGCATTTGAGATAGCCCTTGAAGAGACGAAGGAGTTTTTGAAAGACAATGAGATGCAGGTTTTTATTGTCGTGTTTGATAAAAATGCTTTTGAATTTGATAGCTTTTTGCATGATAATGTTTCTTCATATATAGAGGATAATTATACAGGAAAAGATGCTTCAAAAAACAGTGATAAATTTGCTGCGAGTTTTAAGCGTTTATATGATCTACCATCAGCAGTATCGCGCTATGATAGTGGAGTTCAATTTGATAGTGAATGTCGTGTTATGGCTTCATACGCACCATCAGTCAGCTTCTGCATTAGTACAAATAATAAAATTAGAGACTTAATAGTATTGGATGATGCGTTTGCAGTAAAACTTCTAAAACTCATTGATGCAAAAGGAATGACAGATGTTGAATGCTATAAAAAAGCGAATGTATCAAGACAAACATGGTATAAGATTATGAATGACAAAGAATATAAGCCAAGTAAAGCCACGGTTCTATGTTTTGCTATTGCGCTTGAGTTAAATTTAAGAGAAACAAACTTATTGCTTAAGAGTGCGGGATATGCTCTTTCTGACAGTATTCTATTTGATGTTATTATTGAGTATTTTATAAGCAATGGGGATTACGATATATTTGTTATTAATGAAACACTATTTGAATTTGACCAGCCATGTTTGGGTGTCCTATTGTAAATTGACGATTTACCAAAACTAATTTTATAGTCTATATAATGTGGTTGCATAGTAAAAATGCAATCACATTTTTTTGGAGGAATAAAATGAAAAATTTAACAGAAATCGTGTTTATTTTGGACAAAAGTGGATCAATGAGTGGAATGGAGAAGGATACTATTGGAGGCTATAATTCTTTTTTGGAAAAGCAAAAGAAAGTAGAAGGTGATGCTCTTGTCTCAACAATTATTTTTTCTAACTATTCAACTGTTTTGCATGACAGAGTACCAATAGCAAAAGTTGAACCTTTAACCGAAAATGATTATCAGACAGAAGGGTGCACAGCGCTTCTTGATGCTGTAGGTGGGGCAGTTCATCATATTAAAAATGTTCATAAATACATTCGCCCAGAGGATGTTCCAGAAAAGACTATCTTTGTTATTACAACAGACGGCATGGAAAATGCAAGTCATGAGTATTCAAGAGATCAAGTTAAAAAGATGATCACTCAAATGAAAGATGAAAAAGGATGGGAGTTCATATTTGTTGCAGAAGATTTGGATGTTGTAGAAACAGCTTATAACATGGGCATTTCTCAAGATAGGGTTGCATTCTATCAGGCTAGTGAAGATACTAATGTAATGTACGATGTAATGTCAAATCAAATTTCAGCTATGAGATGTAGTATGGCAATAGATGCCGATTGGCAAGAGCAAATTAATTCTAGAAACAAAGATCACAGACAAAAAAAAGTTCAACCTAGTGATGCTAAAGACAACTGATTTAAACAGATATTAATAAAAAAACCACTTCATATGAAGTGGCTTTTTATTTTATGTTTTCGTTTTATTCAAGATATGCTTTGCATGCGTCTTCAAGAGCTCTGCAAATACGGAATGCATCTTCCAAATCTTTTCCACGTACGATTACACCATGATGTGAAAGGAAGCAAGCAGGAGCGTTGCCAATTGCTGCGCCAACATTCTTGATAAGTTTCTTTGTGCCAGGAAGTGCAGCAGCTGCGCATGGAATTTCATCGCCAAGAACTTCACGGAATTCTTCTGGTACAGGCATTGCTTTACCCATTGCTGCGAGAATGCAACCATAGAATGGGTGAGAGTGAATTGTTGCGTTTACATCAGGATTGCCTTTAAGAAGAAGGGCATGGATGCCTTTTTCTGATGTAGCTTTGTTAGAACCGGTCCATTCAAGAGTTTCCATATCAACTTTTGCCATTTGGCT
>DBVO01000055.1:5681-6326 GCA_002308215.1 Christensenella sp. UBA1262 | reverse complement strand
GGATATAAATATCCACATGATTATGGTGGATGGGTAGAGCAACAATATTTACCTGATGAATTAAAAGATGCAAAATTCTATGAGCCAACTAACAATGGTTTTGAAGCAGAAATCAAACGTCGTCAGGAAGAAAGAAAAGCTAAGAGTAAAAAAAGTGGCACTTCATATGATGAGTTGCACAAAAACTTATAAACAAGCAATCTAATCAGTTGAATTCAGAAAATTATGTATAAACATAAGATAGCATTGGACGTCGGAGACGTAAGAATAGGCGTAGCTGTAAGTGATCTTTTGGGGATAACTGCAAACCCAAGAGAAACCTATTGGCGCAAAAAAGGCGATATCGAAGCTGATATTCGTTATTTTTGTGAATATGCAAAAAAAGAAGATGCTGATACTTTTGTTCTTGGACTTCCAAAGAATATGGATGGAACAGAAGGCGACAGAGCTATTGTGACTAGAGAATTTGGCGATTTATTGCAAGAAGCTAGTGGATTGCCAGTTGTTTATCAAGATGAAAGACTTACGACTGTATCTGCTGAACGTATGTTAATTGATGCAGATGTCAGACGTGAAAAGAGAAAACAAGTGATTGATAAGGTTGCTGCAACAATTATTTTGCAATCATATCTTGACAGTCACAAA
>DBVO01000055.1:0-5652 GCA_002308215.1 Christensenella sp. UBA1262 | reverse complement strand
TATGGCAAAAGACGTAGAAAAAGATTTTGAAGAGTTAGAAGACGATATGATTGTTCTTTATAACGAAGCAACAGACAAAGATGAAAAGTATTATGTGCTTGAAGTCATGGATTATAAAAACAAGCAATTCGTTATTTTGCAACCTGCAGAAAAACTCGATGATATTGCCGACAATGAACTCTTGATTTATGAACTTGGCGATGAAGATGATGAAGAAAACTTTTTTATCCCAATCGAAGATGAAAATCTCTTACAAGAGGTTTTTGACAAGTTTATGAAGGAAGCTGAGGAATACGAAAAGCAACTCAAAATGAGTGAATTAGGATGCGATGGTATTTGCGAAGGTTGTTCCGGATGTTCAAATGATCAGCAATGAAATTTTGATGTCGACTATATTTAACTTAGGGTTTGCTTTTGCAAGCCCTTTTTTTATTGATAATGAAAAAAAGTGGCAAAAAAATCCAAAAAAAGTGCAAAAATAGTCAAAATTGCACGTCAAATCGATTGCAAAATATTTTTGTATAATATATAATTCAAAATACCGCACACCTGGGCGGAGTTTGTTTGTGTTCCAATCGGTAAAACAAATGCAGAAACTCGGGGAGGTAAAAACATATTTTAGGAGGACCACAAGAAATGGCCGTAACATCAATGAAAGCCTTGCTAGAAGCAGGCGTACACTTTGGACACCAAACAAAACGTTGGAATCCAAAAATGAGCAAGTATATCTATGCAACGAGAAATGATATTCACATCATTGACCTTCAAATCTCCGTTGACCATGTCGAAGCTGCTTATCAATTCGTGAAGAGCGTCGCTGCAGAAGGGAAATCAATTCTCTTCGTCGGCACAAAGAAGCAAGCACAAGACGCAATCAAAGCAGAGGCAGAGCGTTGCAATATGTTCTACATCAACCAAAGATGGCTTGGTGGCACGCTCACAAACTTCAAAACAATCCGTACAAGAGTTGACAGACTCAACAAGATCAACCAAATGGAACTCATTGGCGAGTTTGAACTTCTTCCAAAGAAAGAAGTTTCCGCACTCAAGAAAGAGAGAGACGATCTTGAAAAGAACCTTGGCGGTATCAAGAACATGCGTACACTCCCGGGCTGCCTCTTCGTTGTTGACCTCAAGAAAGAAGAGAACGCAGTTAGAGAAGCTCGCAAACTCAACATCCCAATCGTTGCAGTTGTTGATACAAACTGCGACCCAGACCTCGTTGACTATGTTATCCCAGGCAACGACGACGCAATCCGCGCAATCCAACTCTTTGCATCTTTGATGGCAGACGCAGTTATCGAAGCAAATCAAGGTGAGTCTTTTGTGAGAGCAGAAGAACCGGCACCTGCTGAGGAACCAGCTCCTGCACCAGTTGAAGAAGTCAAAGTTGAAGCAAAGGAAGAACCAGTTGTTCTCTCTCCGGAAGAAGCACTTGAAAAGGCTATCGCAGAGAAAGAAGCACTCGAAGACTAATTTTGAGAAATCATTTTAGGAGATAAATATGGCATTTACAAGTAAAGACGTTATGGAACTCCGTCAACGCACAGGCGTTGGCATGATGGATTGCAAAAAGGCACTCGTCGCAACAGACGGTGACATGGAAGCCGCTATCGATTATTTGAGAGAAAAAGGCATGGCAACCGCAGCAAAGAAAGAGGGCAGAATTGCAGCAGAAGGTATTGTCTTTGCAGCAAACAAAGGTGGCAGATACGTTCTCGTTGAAGTCAACTGCGAATCTGACTTTGTCGCAGGCGGCCCAGTGTTCAGAGAGTACGTTGCAAAAGTTGCGGATTATATCCTTGACAACAAAGATGCAAAACTCGAAGACGTTATCGCGGCAATGCAACCTGTGACCAACGATTACGTTATGAAGATGGGCGAGAAGCTCTCCATCCGTCGTTTCACAGTTTATGAAGCAAACAATTCAGCTGTTGACACATATATTCATATGGGCGGCAAAATTGGCGTTATGGTCGAGGCAAACGAAGGTGCAAGCCTTGAAGTTATCCACGACGTAGCACTTCAAATCGCAGCAGCAAACGCACAATATGTTTCTCGCGACGAAGTCCCAGCAGCAGAAGTTGAGCATGAAAAAGAAATCTTGAAGGCACAAGCCCTCAATGAGCCAAATCCAAAGCCGGAAGCAATCATTGAAAAGATGCTAGTTGGCAGAATCAACAAGTTCTATAAGGACATCTGCTTGACAGAACAAGTCTTTGTCAAGAACGGCGACCTCACAATCTCTCAATATCTCGCACAAAACGGCGGCGTGAAGATTGCAAGATTCACACGCTACGCTATGGGCGAAGGTTTGCAAAAGAGAGAGGATGACTTTGTTGGTGAAGTCATGGCTCAAGCAGGTCTTGCAAAATAAAAAATCGGAATGCTTCGGCATTCCTTTTTTTTGCAGACAGTTAGATTTTTGAAAAATACAATATTTGCAAAATATACGGTTAGATAACCGAATTGAGGTATTTATGAGCGAATACAAAGAAAACGTTGAACAAAGAATAGTTGACCCGTCCGTCAAGTACAGACGCGTTGTCATCAAGCTCTCCGGCGAAGCACTTGCAAACGACAACGGCACAGGCATTGACCCAAAGAAACTTGAAAAGGTTTGCGGTCAAATCGTAGAAGTGTCCAAACTCGGCGTGGATGTCGGCATCGTCATCGGTGGCGGAAACTTCTGGCGCGGACGTCAAGCGGACAGCAAGATGAACAGATCAACTGCCGATCAAATCGGCATGCTTGCAACAATTATGAACGCGCTTGCAATTCAAGATACACTTGAACAAATGGGTGCACCTGTGAGAGTTCAAACAGCACTCACAATCACAAAGGTTGCAGAGCCATACATCTTGAGAAAGGCCGTTAGACATCTGGAAAAGGGCAGAATTGTCATCTTTGCTTGCGGCACAGGCAACCCGTTCTTCTCAACAGATACAGGTGCAGCACTTCGTGCTTGCGAGATTGATGCTGACGCACTTCTCCTTGCAAAGAACGTGGATGGTGTCTATGACAGCGACCCGAAGATCAATCCAAATGCAAAGAAGTTTGCAAAACTCACTTATATGGAAGTTATCTCCAAAGGCCTCAAAGCTATGGACACAACTTCAATCACAATGTGCATGGACAACGAACTTCCAATCATCGTGTTCAGCCTTATGGAGAAAGACAGTTTGCTAAAAGCCGTCAGAGGCGAAACGGCAAACGCAACAGTCATTTCAAAATAACCGCAATATATAGCGTAAAATGACCGAAAAGGTGCTATTTTAGCACCTTTTTTCATTTTTCAAATATACATCTTGCAAAATAAATACACTTTTGTTATAATATTAGCATAATTCAAAAATCCCTATATGGAGGACTTTATGGCATACGGAATTGATGAAGTCGATCTTATCTTCGATGATTTCAATGAAAAATGTGACAAAACAATGCTCAATTACACAACAGAACTTCGTGCTGTTAGAGCAGGCAGAGCAAACCCACACATCTTAGACAAAGTTGTTGCAGATTATTATGGAGTTCCAACTCCTATTAATCAAATGGCAAACATTTCAATCCCAGAAGCAAGACTTCTTGTTATTAGCCCATGGGACAAAACACAACTTAAGTCTATCGAAAAAGCAATCCTTGCTGCAAATGTTGGTGTAACTCCTAACAATGATGGTCAAGTTATCCGTCTTGTTTTCCCAGAACTCACAGAAGAGCGCCGTAAACAAACCGTAAAACAAATCAAGAGTCTTGCAGAAGAGACTAAGGTTGTTTTAAGAAATTGGCGTCGTGACGCAATTGATGAGCTCAAAAAGTTGGAGAAGGATTCTGCAATTACAGAAGATGACCTTAAAAACTTTACAGGTGATGTAGATAAATCACTTGCAAAGCGCACAGACGAAGTAGAGAAACTCTTCAAAGATAAGGAATCAGAGGTTCTTTCTATCTAATGAGCGTTAAACACATTGGATTTATAATGGACGGAAACGGTAGATGGGCTCAAGCCCATGGCCTTTCACGCGCAGAAGGTTATGCATATGGGCTTATGGCTCTTAGAAAAGTTGCAAAACGCTGTGAAGAGAGAGGTGTTGAAGCTGTTTCCGTTTACGCTTTTTCCACAGAGAATATAGAACGTCCATCTGAAGAGATAAATGCGATATTCGAAGTGGTTAAAAAGTTTAATCTCACCTATGATGGAAAATTCAAAATCTGTTACATGGGTGACTTTTCCACTTTGCCAGATAAACTTGCGGATTCTATTGAATCCGTTGAGGAAAGAACAGCAGATAATGAAGGTATGACTTTAAATATTGCTTTCAATTATGGTGGCAGAGCGGACATATTACACGCTGCTAAAATAGCGTACGACCACGGAGAATTCGTGGAAGATACGTTTGAAAAGCATCTCGGATCATCTAGACTTCCAGATCTTGATATGATTGTAAGAACTGGCGGTGAAATGAGACTCTCAAACTTCATGTTATATGAAGCAGCATATGCTGAGCTCTTCTTTTTAGAAAAACTTTGGCCAGATATGCAAGAGAGTGATGTGGATGAACTCTTGGATGCTTTCGAAAAACGCACGCGTAAATTTGGGAAGTAGATTATGCTTAAACGTACTTTAACAGCTTTAGTACTTCTAGTTGTAGTCGCAGGCTTTATGATCTGTGGTTATTTTGTAAGTCCTATTTTTATTGACATGCTCATCCTTTTGTTCTTAGCAGGAGGAATATATGAGATGTTTAAGTGTCTAAAAGACGCAGGTTATAAAATGTTTATTGCGCCACCTGTATTTTTGCTTGTGGCTGCATATCCAACGTTCTATTTATTGCAACACTTTGTTGGTGGTGCATCTAGAAGTGCAAGCGTCGGTGTGCAAGGTTTGCTTGCAGTGTTTATAGTTGCAGTTATGCTTTGCCTTACTATTTTCACATTCAAGCCAGCCAAACATACTCAAGAAGAAGTTGATGCCGCAAAGGAACAGGGTATTGAACTTGAACTTAATAGTCCAAAAGCTCATGAACTTAAAGATTTGTTCGCAAACATATTCATGCTTGTATATCCAATCTTGTTTATGATGCTTGGTTGGGTTCTCAGTTATAAGTACAGTGCTATTTTTGCTGTTTTGTTTGCAATATTTGTTCCAACACTTGGCGATGCATTTGCATATTGGACAGGTTCAACAATAGGAGGCAAAAAGCTTTGTCCTAAAATTAGTCCTAAGAAAACTATTGCTGGTGCAGTAGGTGGATTATGTGGTTCAATGATTGTTGCACTTATATTCTGGCTCATATTTGAAATGTTTGCAGATAAGTATCCAGTATTTATCGAAGGTTGCCGTTATGTAGCATTCATTTCACATTCAACAAGTGGTTGGGAATGGAAGACAGCTCTAATTTATTTGGCACTTGGATTAGTACTTGGTGTTTTAGCAGAACTTGGTGATCTTGCAGCATCCCGTATTAAGCGTGCAATTGGTATTAAAGACTACGGGAAAATCTTCCCAGGACATGGTGGTTTTATGGACAGACTTGATAGCATTATGTATTCATTGGCAGTCCTATTAATCACATTTACATGCATCTATACATACTAGTATTTATCTTTGATAAATAAAATTGATTTAAAAGATTTGCAAAAGACTTCAAATCT
>DBVO01000003.1 GCA_002308215.1 Christensenella sp. UBA1262 | reverse complement strand
CATCGCATCATCTGCATGACCGATGCTGATGTCGACGGAAGCCATATTAGAATCTTGATGCTCACATTCTTCTTCCGTTTCATGCGTCCACTTATCGAGAATGGTCACGTGTATATCGCACTCCCACCACTTTATAAGATTACAAAGGGCAAACAAGAGATTTATTTCTATGATGATGAAGCTCTTGAAAAGTATTATGAAGAGAACGGAAGAAAGAGCGGTGAACTTCAACGATATAAAGGCCTTGGTGAAATGAATCCAGAACAACTTTGGGAAACAACCATGGACCCACAACATCGCACACTTTTACAAGTAACAATGGAAGATGCAATCGAAGCAGATAGATTGTTCTCCATCCTTATGGGTGAACAACCAGAACTCCGTCGTGAGTTTATCGAGCAAAATGCAACGCTCGTTACAGATCTTGACGTATAAGGAGGCGGAATATGGCGAACATTAGAGACGATAAAAACAACGAATATGTACAACATCTCCAAGACTCCATCGTAAAGCCTGTTGAAATCAATGGCGAGCTCAAAAAGTCATTCATTTCATATGCAATGGCAGTTAACGTATCCCGTGCTATCCCAGATGCAAGAGATGGGTTGAAGCCAGTTCATAGAAGAATCCTCTATGCAATGAGCGAACTTGGGCTTACACCAGATAAGCCATATCGTAAGTGCGCTATGGTCGTCGGTGAAGTTCTTGGTAAATACCATCCACACGGCGATAGTTCTGTTTATGATGCAATGGTTCGTTTGGCACAAGATTTCTCAATCCGTTGCCCACTTATTGATGGCCACGGCAACTTCGGTTCAGTAGACGGCGATCCAGCGGCAGCTTATCGTTATACAGAAGCAAGACTTTCAAAGATTGCTCTTGAAATGATAAGAGATATCGATAAAAAGACTGTTGATTTCTATCCAAACTTCGATGACACAAGAGAACAACCAGTAGTTTTGCCATCAAGATTCCCGAATCTTCTTGTAAATGGTTCAGATGGTATTGCTGTTGGTATGGCAACTTCTATTCCACCTCACAATCTTGGTGAAGTAATTGATGCGTCTGTTGCTCTTCTTGAGAACCCAGACCTTACAGTTGAAGAGCTTATGGAATATATTCCAGCTCCAGACTTCCCAACTGGTGCTCTTGTTCTTGGTAGAAACCTTATTAAGCAAGCATATCGTACAGGTAGAGGCGCAGCTATACTTCGTGCTAAGGCAGAAATTGAAGAGATGGCAAACGGCAAGAGCCGCATTATCATCACAGAGATTCCATATCAAGTTAATAAGGCAAAACTTATTGAAAACATTGCAGATCAAGTTCGTGATAAACGTCTTGAAGGCATCAGCGATCTGAGAGAAGAAACAGATAGACATGGTATGCGTATTGTTATCGAACTCAAAAAAGATGTCAACGCACAAGTTCTTCTCAACCAACTCTATAAACAAACAGCACTTCAAACAACATTCAGCATGATCACTCTTGCTCTTGTTGATGGTGTACCAAGAATCTTGAACTTAAAAGAAGTTCTTGAGAACTATATTGCACACCAAAAAGATGTTATTGTTCGTAGAACACGCTTCGACCTTGAAAAAGCACAAGAAAGACAACATATTCTTCTCGGTTTAACAATTGCACTTGAAAACATTGATGCAATAGTTGAACTTTTGAAGAAATCTCGCGATCGTCAAGATGCTATGCAAAAACTCATGGACGGTTATGCTCTTACAGATAAACAAGCGGCAGCTATCCTTGATATGAGACTCCAAAGACTCACTGGTCTTGAAGTTGAAAAGATTAACGAAGAACTTGGCTTCTTAACAGATCAAATTGCATACTTCAATCTTGTTCTTTCTAATGATGAAGAAGTTAAGAAGATTATCATCAAAGAAATCACAGAGATCAAAGAAAAATATGCAACACCAAGACTTTCTGAACTTACATATGACTATGGCGATATTGATATTGAAGATCTTATCGAAAAAGAAGATGTCGTTATTTCTATGACACATGGTGGATACATCAAGCGTATGCCAGTTGCCGAATATAAGGCACAACATCGTGGCGGCGTAGGTATCACAGCACATAAGGCAAAAGATGAAGACTTCGTAGAAAAGATTTTCACATGCAATACACATGATCGTATCATGTTCTTCACAAACCTCGGCAAAGTATTTACTTTGAAGGCATACGAGATCCCAGAAGCAGCAAGAACAGCAAGAGGCAGAGCGGCAGTTAACCTCTTACAACTTGAGCCAGGCGAGAAGATCCAATCATTCATGTATGCTCCAGAAGATAAAGAAGGCTTGTTCTTGATGCTCGCAACAAAGAAAGGTCTTATCAAGAAGACTCCGCTTGAAGAATTTGCTTCAATTAAGCGTAATGGTAAGATTGCAATCAAGTTCAACGAAGAAGATGAGCTTATTGATGCAATGATTACCTCTGGTAATGAGGAATGCCTTATCGCATCAAGCGAAGGTATGTGCATCCACTTCCATGAAAAGGATGTAAGACCAGTTGGTAGAACAGCAATGGGCGTCAAGGCAATGAATCTTGGTAAAGGTGCAACACTTGTAGCACTCGCAATTGTCAACGAAGGATGCGAACTCTTAACAGTTACACAAAATGGTTATGGCAAACGCAGCCCAATCGAAGAGTATCCAATTCAAGGAAGAGCAGGTAAGGGTGTTAAGGCTGGTGTGTTCAACGACAAGACTGGCCCAGTAGTTTCACTCCGTGTATTGCCACCAGAGATGGATATAATGATGATCACAGACAACGGCGTAATCATCCGTGTTGAAGCAGAAGAAATCAGTAGAATTGGTCGTTCAACTCAAGGCGTTCGCATCATGAAACTCAAAGATGAGAAGGTCAATGTTATGGCCACAGCGCTCACTCCACACGTTGATGAAGACGAGGAAATTGTGGATGAAAATGGTGAAAGTGTAGAAGAATCTCAAGAAGAGGTAAACGAATAATATTTTCACAAACCACATGTTAATATGGACGAAAACGGCAGTTAATCTGTCGTTTTTGTTATTTATATGGTGACAAAGAGTGTCTAAAAAATTGAGTATTGCGCGCATATATTTTTAGTGTTACAATAGTATAGGTAATAAGAATAACGCACTGATGTGCGGTAGGAGAAATAATATGGAAGAGAGAAGATGGTTTAAAAGCATGACCCTTTACCAAGTATGGCCACGTTCATTTGCAGATGGGAATAACGATGGCATTGGAGACCTTAAGGGTATACTTTCAAAGCTCGAATACATAAAGAGTCTTGGTGCTGATGCAGTGTGGTTTAGTCCACTTTATGTATCACCACAAAATGACTATGGCTATGATATAGCTGATTATAAGAATATTGCCCCAGAGTATGGAACCCTTGATGATTTTAAGGCGGTTCTAGAAAAAGCGCATGAAATTGGTCTCAAGGTTGTTATGGATCTTGTTATTAACCATACAAGCGACCAACATGAATGGTTTAAAAAATCTTGTGCAAGAATTGAGCCATACACAGACTTTTATATCTGGGAAAAAGGCAAAGGGAAAGACGGAAAGAAAGCTCCAAATAACTGGATGTCCACATTCCCAGGAAGTGCATGGGAATACAATGAAGAAAGAGGTGAATTCTATCTCCATTTGTATGCGAAAGAACAACCAGACCTTAACCATGATAATCCAGCAGTGCGAGAAGCAATTAAAGATGTTATGCGTTTCTGGCTTGATATGGGTGTAGATGGCTTCCGTGAAGATGTTATAACACAAATAAGCAAGCGTAAGAAGAAAGATGGCAGATTGCCACAAGGCAATTGGATTATGCCAGCATCACGCGGTATGGAACATTACAACAATGGCCCACACATTCATCAATTCTTGCAAGAATATCGTGCAGTTATTTCAGAATATGATGATCGCTTCCAAGTAGGCGAGTCACCAATGGTAAACCCAAAGACCGCGCTTAAATATGTTAATGAAAATCGTCAAGAACTTGATATGATGATTGGATTCCAACATATGGAAGCAGATTGTATCCTTATTGCATGGGTGCACAAGAAATTTGACTTAGTAAAACTTAAAAAGGTTTATTATAATTGGCAGACACAGCTTTATCATAGAGCATGGAATGCAAACTATCTTGAATCACATGACCAAGCAAGAACAATTTCTCGTTATGGTAGTGAAAAATTCCATGATGAGTCAGGTAAGGCTTTAGCTGTTATGTATTCTTTCCTTAGTGGTACGCAGTTCGTTTATCAAGGACAAGAGATTGGTATGACTTCTTTGCACTATGATAATGCCCCTGAAGGAACGGATCCATGGGATCAATTCAAAGATATTTCAACATTCTGCGTAAGAGATCTTATGCGTAAATTCCATTTTAAAGATGAGAAGATACTTAAAACAGCTCATACAGCAGCAAGAGACAATGCTCGTACTCCAATGCAATGGACAGCTGGAAAGAATGCAGGCTTCTCAGATGTTGAGCCATGGTACACCGTCAATCCAAATTATGAAAAGGTTAATGTTGAGGTAGAGGAGGCAGATCCAAACTCATTATTAAACTTCTACCGCAAAGTAATAGAGCTTCGTAAGAAATATGCAGATTCTGTTATTTATGGTAAGTTTGATATGTATTTGAAGAACGACAGACAAATGTTTGTCTATGACAAAACAAGCGAAGATGGCAAACAAAAACTTCGTGTAGTGATTAACCTTAGCGAAAAAGAAGTTCCAAAGAAGCGTGTAGCAGCATTAATACCAGAAAACGCACACGAAATTTTATCTGTTTATGATGGCGAGCTTGGAGACAAGCTTCGTCCATACGAAGCAAGAGTTTATTTGCTCCACAAATAAGAGATAAAGGACAATAAAAAAGCGACGCATTTGCGCCGCTTATATTTTTGCATCAATTACATTTCATTAGGAGCATCAATACCAAGTAGAGACAATCCAGTTTTTAATGTATTTGCAACAGCTTGTGTTAACAACAAACGAGCATTGCGTGTTCCATCATCATCTACTACAATACGGTGGTCAATATAGAAACGGTTGAATTTTTCAGCAAGATCAACTATGTGACGAGATACCATGCAAGGTTCTCTAAGTTTTGCTGCTTGTTGTACACTGTCTCCAAATAAAAGGACGCTCTTAACGACTTCGTATGCTTCATCGCTATCGATAGCAGAGTAGTCAACCTTGTTATAATCAATCGCTCCACCTTTTCTCAGAGCAGATAAAGCACGAGCATATGTATATTGTACATAAGGAGCCGTTTCACCATCAAAGTTAAGAACTTTATCGAAGGAGAAAACGATGTCTTTAATACGGTTATTCCAAAGAGCAGAGAAGATAACAGC
>DBVO01000013.1 GCA_002308215.1 Christensenella sp. UBA1262 | reverse complement strand
ACATGCCATGCATATCTTCATAATCATCTTTTAATTCATCTATGATCCCTGCTTCATTAAGCTTGCCATAAACTACACCACTATTTTGTTTAGTAATGTATGCGTATTGTTCGACACACATAATTATAAACCTGTTAATTTTTTTATCCAAAATACTATTAGTCCTAGTAGCTCTTTTTCTAACTTCTTGTTCTTGAGCATCAATTTTAATTGACATGTTAAAAAAGCTTAAAAGTTTAAGAAGGGTTTCTATAGAGTAATTGCCACTTCCATTTTCAATTGACCATAAAGTAGCCCTAGTAATGCCTACTTCTTTAGCAACATCATCCATTCTTAAATTAAGCTGTAATCTTTTGTTTTTTAGTTTTTCACCAATTTCAAACTTATTATCCATGCTTTTAGTATATGCCAAATTAAAGTTAATGTCAATTATATTAAACATTATTTTTTCGATGTAGCTCTATTATTGTCTCAATATGTCCCGAGACGCCACTATGAATGTCAACAGTATTAGGAAACATATCGACTTAAGCGCGTTATCGGAAACATATCAACTATTTAGTATTAATATCCTCTTTTACTTTGAAGCGACAGTTTTTAATATCAATTCTGTCAGCACCTCATTACGGCCATAATTATATTTATCCTGCTCCTCATCGGTTCTCATAAACACATTTGTTCCTGCTGCAGAATTATCTGACACAACCAGCAATGCTATAGCTGGTACTTCCAACAAATCAGCCATCATATAAAACGCCGCCGTTTCCATCTCGATTAAGTCTGTATCGAATTCTTTAATTTCATCAAGATGATAATATTCTGCAGCCATAGAAGGCGTACAAAATACTGATGCTTTTCTTAATTTATATCCATTTTCCGCTGCAATTCCTAAAACTTTGTCCACCATCGCATGGTCCGGCTCTATTTTTTCAAACGGGATATAGTCCTTTATGGACTCTTTGAGAAATGTATGTGCACAACCACCTGCTATTGAATAGGACGGTGTGCATAAATCACCTAATTCAAATCCCTGCTTAAGTGCTCCAACTGCACCAATGAAAATCATCTTATCAAAAGAAAGTTCAGAACATACAGCAACATGATCTATTAGATTAGTATCTGATGATGCGGTTAATATCCACGCTATTTTCATATTATCCTTTTCTACAAGATATCCGGCAATGTATGCACCCTCTCTTAGCGTTGTAATTTTACATTTACCATCCATTTTAATCTTGTAAGGAGTATAACCCGGTGCAACAACCAACGCGTCATAATGCTCATTCTTGTCAAATCCAAAAACAATGTTTGCCAAATCATCTGTATTATATTCATGGACCTTCTCCATAATATCAACCATTATCTTTTTCACAAATATTACCTCCGTAATCTATGATAAATCCTACTTATCAATCTTTTGTTTGGAAAGAAGAACAACCGTCTCCACATGATGTGTCTGCGGAAACATATCGTATGGCTGAATATAGTTTGTTTGATAATTTGAAGACAAAGTCTTCAAGTCGCGTGCAAGTGTTTGAGGGTTACACGAGATATAAATGATTTTTTCAAAACCAGCATTCTTTGCTTTATCAAGCACTTTTTCATCACATCCCTTACGCGGTGGATCTAGTATTAGAACACGATGCGTGTTATCATCTTTTATATCTTCTACAAATTTCGCTGCATCTGAACATACATTTGTCACATTCTCAAGTTTAAGACTAGTCATCAAAGCATCTGCATCTTTTGTGGCCTCTGGAACTATTTCAACTGCAGTTATTTTTGCATTATGTAATCGAAGCGCAATTTGTGCAGTGAGAAGTCCAACACCTGAATAGAGTTCAACTACTTCCCCAACAAAGTTGGCTCCTATCTTGTCACACACATCATCATAGATTGCATCTCTAACTTTGTTATTGACTTGCAAAAATGAAAGTGGTGACACAACAGCTTGAAACCTTCCCAAATCTTGTGGACACTCTTCACCATAAACAAGTGCTACCTTATCGCCCATAATGACATTTGTGTTTTTTACGTTGTTAGACACAAACACCGTATAATTTTTGAAGTGCCTATTCAGTTTTTGTACCAACTCATCAAGTTTTTCGATATCTTGTGCTTTTGAGTTAACAACAAGTGTAAGTGTCAAAGTATCAAGCATTCTTGCTACTGCATGTCTAAGATATCCTTTACCGCTGAGCTCGTCATAGACACTTAATCCATTTTCATTGGCCCATTCACTTACATCTTCTATTAAATCTGCCGCCCACTGTCCTTGGAGAGCACACCACTTCATAGGCACCACACTGTGCGAACGTTTTTCAAAAAAGCCAAGGTACACCCTACCAGAATGCTTGTTCTTTCCAAAAGGCAACGCAAGCTTGTTACGATATTCCCATTCATTGAGACTGATAGGTGCCGGGACATCTACATCAAGTCCACCATTTTTCTTTAGTGCACGACGGATGTTTTCACGCTTAATTTCGAGCTGTTCAGCATAATTAACGTTTTGCAAATCGCATCCGCCACACTTTTCAAAATATGGACATTTTGGTTTAACCCTATCAATAGATGGTTCAACTATTTCGACGATCTCACCAAATGCATAATCTTTACTAGTCCATGTAATTTTTGCGCGAACGACATCACCTTTTACGGCAAATGGTATAAAAATTGGATAGACGCCGCATTTTGCGATGCCTTCACCGTTTGACCCAAAATCGACAATGTTCGCGTCGATTATGTCACCCTTTTCGATGTCAATTGCATCTTTTAGCACTCGATTTCTCCTCTCAAGGCTTTTTTATAATTTGTTAAGAAAGTCTCAACTCTCTTTTGTCCTACAGACAAATCTACACCCTTTTCAGATTGCTTCTTAACATACCAATTCATTAGTTTTAGCATGTCGCGTCTTGCTGGTTTAAATGGAAGTCTAAGAACATAGCAATGTGCTGAATTGTACCAAACCTTACCAACTTGATACTCATTCTTTACTCCCGCCTTATCTAAATACTTAGCCATACGTTTAGCTTCGCCAAAACAAAGCGGATCAGTAGCACCGCCATTGTTATACATTTCTGGAAAATCTGGGTTAACATAGTTATAAACATTGAGTTCTTTATAAAACTCAGAATTTCTACTACCTTTTCTCGAGTTTTTGCCAGTAATGTATCTAACCATGAGCGTATTTGTAAGTGGTATGCGGTACATTATCTCCATTGAGAAAGCGCCACTAACACCTATCAAATAAGCAGGTTTAGTTTTAAGCTCTGGGAGTCCCATCTTTTCGCAATACTCTTTGCTTGAGCATGCGCATCCTATGGATGCTGAAAGATGTCCACCAGATGAGTCTCCCGTAACCGTGATGTTATCTTTGTCAATACCGAATCTTTCAGCATTATCTACAAGGAAATTGTATGCATCGATACAATCTTTCAAATTCTCTGGGAAGAAAGTCTCTGGACATAGTCTATGGTCTATAACTGCTACAACTGCACCAAGAGCAGCATACAGTCTTGCATAACCATCACGACGATGACGGTTCCATATCATCCAACCGCCACCAGGAATATCCATTACGCATGGTGACTTTTCTCCAACTGGATGGGATGGATAATATACATCCATAACAAGTTTTTCGCCGTTTATTTCTTTATAGACGATGTCATGTTCAATCTTGATTTCCGCGTCAAAAGGAGTCCTACTATTTGGCAAAGCTCTGTCTTCTTCTGCAAAATCAAAGATGTATGCCATGAGTGGATGGAGATGCATTTTATGCTCACGATGGAACTCTTTACTTTCGCGCTTAAAATTGCGTTTAAGTTCTTTTAGTTCATGCTTCTTTGCCTTAACAGCATCATCCCCGCCTTGTTCACTTGCTTCCAACAAAATTTGTTTCTTGTTTACATACGGATAAAGTTTTTCATTCCAGTATGCTGAATGAAACTCAGTGTTTTTCTTTGACATAATAAATCCCCCAATCCCCGCCACCTTTTGGTAGCGGGGATTCATTTATTTTTCAACTTGAAAATTTAATAATTTTATTTTGCGTAAATCTTCTTTAAGCGAGCAAATCTTGGCAAACCATTTTCGAGTGGAGCCTTTGCATCACCTTGGATAAGAGGAAGTGCATAAGTAATAAAGTCATCGCTGACATTATTGCCTTCTTCATTGATCCAGCCAAGTGGAACTTTCTTCTCTGTGTTAGCTGCATATTCAAGTGGCATGAGAACGTTCTTGTTGTAGTAGTTTCCGTTTTCATCAAAGTGACGTTCAAAAATAACCATCTTGTCTGTTTCGCCTCTAACTGCTGCGCGAACTGCTTCTGCACCTGCTTCGAATGCTTCTTCAACGTCTGTCTTGGATGCCAAATGTGCACCACAACGTTGCATAAGGCTAAGTTCAATTCCTCTTGTTTTGAAGCCAGTCTTCTCTTTAATGAGGTTTGCAAGAATTGATGCTACGCCACCGAGTTGAGCATGACCAAAGCTATCTCTTGCTGCTGCTGGGCCAAAGGATTCGCAGATGAGTTGACCATCTTTGTTGTGGATACCTTCGGAAACAACTGCGATGCACTTGTTGCCGTTCTTTGCGCAAACTGCTTTAACATCATCAACAAATTTATCAATGTCGAAGTCAACTTCTGGCAAGTAGATAAGATCTGCGCCAAGGCCGTTTACCTTTGCGAGTGCAGCTGCTGCAGTAAGCCAACCAGCATGTCTACCCATAGCTTCAATAACGCAAACCATTGGTGTGTCGTAAACTTTTGCGTCAAGGTTAACTTCCATAACAGTGTTTGCAATGTACTTAGCTGCTGATGCATAACCTGGGCAATGGTCTGTTCCATAAAGGTCGTTATCGATTGTCTTAGGAACGCCAATTACGTTTACATCCCAACCGGATTTTTGCATATACTTAGAAATCTTGTTGCAAGTATCCATGCTGTCGTTACCGCCGTTATAGAAGAAGAAGCGAACGTTATACTTTTTGAAGACTTCAAGAATTCTCTTATAATCTGTATCGTCTACGTCTGCATCTTTGAGTTTGTAACGGACAGAACCAAGTGCGGATGATGGTGTGTATTTCAAAAGGTCAATTTCTCTTTGATCTTCTTTGGAAATATCAAAGAACTTTTCATTCAAAATACCTACAATACCATGTTCAGCACCATAAACTGCTGTGATGTTGTCTTGTGACAGAGCCTCGGTAAATACGCCTGCTGCACTGCTGTTAATGACTGATGTTGGACCACCTGATTGTCCAAACATACATGCGCCTTTCAAGTTGTTCATATTTTTCTCCTTGTCGCACACTTTGTGTGCTTAGTATTTTTTTATTATTTAGATATGACTTTTGCGAGGTCATAAAGTTTTTCATCAAATTCTTTTGGTATCTTAAGGGCTTCGTTTACGGCTAAGTCATAAATATCACCGCCGCGAATACCTACAACACGACCAGATTGGCCACACATAATTAATTCAACTGCGCGTTGTGCCATTCTCGCTGCAAGTACTCTATCTGCCATTGTAGGATTACCACCGCGTTGCATATAGCCAAGTGCCATATGATTTACGCGTCTTCCAGTTGCTTTTGAAATCTCTTCAAGAAGTGGATCTCTAAGATAGTTAACACCTTCTGCAAGCAAAATTATTGTAGATGTCTTACCCTTCTCTTCGAAGCCTCTTTTTACGCTTTCTGCAATAACTTTTGGATCTACTGGATTTGCTTCAGGAACGATAACGTATTCTGCACCACCAGCTACAGCACTGTTTACTGCAATGTTTCCGCACTCTCTACCCATAACCTCAAGGATCATGATTCTATCATGAGAAGTGATTGTGTCTCTAAGTTTCAAAATAGCATCAATAACTGTATTGCATGCTGTATCAAATCCAATTGTTGAATCCGTATACCCCATGTCATTGTCTATAGTGCCTGGAACACCAATAACATTGAGCTCTGTATGTTCATGCAAAGCTTCAACACCATGGAAAGAACCGTCGCCGCCAATTACAATAAGGTTTTCAATTCCCTTGTTGAGTAAGTTTTGTGCTGCCTTTGTATGCACTTCAACATCTTTAAATTCAGGACAACGTGAAGATCTGAGTATTGTTCCACCAGTATGGACTGTGTTAGATACAGATTTGTATTCCATTTTGAAAATCTCATCATCAACAAGTCCTTTGTATCCGTGTTTAATACCGTAAACTTCATATCCGTTTGCCATAGCGAAACGGAGAGCCGTACGAATGGCAGCATTCATGCCTGATGCATCGCCACCACTTGTCAAAATTGCAAGTTTTTTGTTTGTTAGATTTTTTGCCATATATTTACCTCTTTGAAACTCGTTTCAAATTATTTTTTCACGTATTTTATTCCCTTTTCACCAACTATCATTTGAAGTCCGTGTAAAAGTTCTTCGTTTACATCAACTGTGTATTTGAATTGCAATAGCTTCTTCTCACCATTAATAACCATTTGAGCATATACAGGCGTTGAACCTGGATTCATTTGAAGGACTCCTGATACAAGTTCCTTTTCGCTCATATCTCTTATGAGAAGATAAATTGCAGATGAGGATGAAACTGAGTTGTTTTGCGCAACTTTTTTATTAGTCCATGGTTCCACTCTATCCACATTTATCTTTGGTTCGCTTTCATCACGAAGGTCAATTCGTCCAGTTATTTTGATTGGCCCTTCACCCTCTAAGAAGCTACCGAACTTTTCATAAACTTTAGGGAACATTGAAAATGCAATTGAGCCCATCTTGTCTTCTACTCTGCCAACAGCAAACTTAAGTTGTTTTGCTGTTGATTTCTTTTCAAATGATGAAACAATGCATCCAAATTTTACTTGTTTGCCATCAAGTGTTTGATCCACAACAGCTTTGGTATCTCCGTTTTCATCCTGCTCTTCAACCATGAGTTGGTTTGTATCGAAGTTAAATTCTTTATCCCAGTCTTCATAATCTTCAAGTGGATGCCCTGATATATACATACCAAGAACTTCATGTTCGTAGGATAAACGAAGCGCCTTGTCGTACTCTCTGACTTCACTATATTTAATTTCGTCTTCTTCTATAAGCTCATCAAAGAGTGAAAGTTGACCTGTAAGTTTACTCTTCTTGTCATTGAGCACTGTATCCATAATGCGCTCATATGATGCCATGAGTGTTGCTCTTCCCTTGCCGAAGCAATCTAACGCCCCACCCTTAATAAGGCTTTCAATCATGCGCTTGTTGATTTGTCCTGCACATCTATCTAGCAAGTCACGAATATCTTTGAACTCGCCGTTTCTTTCTCTTTCTTCAAGCAAGTATTCCATTGCTTGTTCACCAACGTTCTTGATGCCCATTAAGCCATAACGAACGTTATTGCCTTCAATAGAGAATGATTTCTTTGAGCGATTAATATCAGGTGGTAATACTTTTACGCCTGTACGCTTCAAATAATTCATGTAATGCTTAACTTCATCTGCCGCCGTGATACGGTTATTAACAACAGCAACAATGTAGTGGATTGGATAATAGCACTTCAGATAAGCTGTTTGATATGTAAGGAATGTATACGCTGCTGCGTGAGACTTATTGAATGCATAGTTTGCAAATTTCAAAATCTCTTGGAAAAGTTCCTTAGCTACAGCCTCATCTACTCCGTTTGCTACTGCACCTTCTACTTGCTTATGTGTTTTATCATCATCTAGTACACCACCATGCAAGAATATCTCTTCCATCTTCTGCAAAAGTTCGAGTTTCTTTTTGGAAATAGCACGACGCATGATATCTGCTCCACCGAATGAGAATCCTGCAAGTCTTTGTGCTATTTGCATAACCTGCTCTTGATAAACAATACATCCATATGTATTGCCTAAAATCTCTTTAAGTCGTGGATCTTCGTATACTACTTTATCTGGATTACGTTTTCCTTCTAAGAACAAGTCTATAAACTGCATTGGGCCAGGACGATACATAGCAATACCTGCGGTAACATCTTCAAAGTTCTCTGGTTGTAATTGAGCCATAAACTTTTTCATGCCGCCACTTTCAAGTTGAAACACTGCTTCGCAATCTCCAGATCCAATAAGTTTGTATACATTTGGATCATCATAACCAAGTTTGTGGAAGTCCAAATCTACGCCCTTATCTTCCTTTACAAGTTTCAAAGCTTCGTTAATATCGGTTAAAGTCTTGAGCCCTAAGAAGTCCATCTTTAAAAGGCCAAGTTCTTCAACGATGACTTTATCAAATTGTGTTGTAACAACTGGACCATTTCTAGATAATGCACAATGATCTACAACTGGGTCTGCACAAATAACAACGCCTGCTGCGTGCATGGTTGTCTGTCTAGGCATACCTTCAAGTTGCATAGCAATATCTATACAATTCTTAGCCGCTTCATTTGTGTCATAAAGCTTCTTAAAATCAGGGCTATATTGTTCGCAGCCCTCAAGCATAAGTTGTGGGAGCAACACTTTACCAACTGGTATTTCTTTTACCCAATTGTTTGCTTCGTTATATGGGACGTCCAACACACGCGCAACGTCCTTAACAACGGCTTTTGCACTCATTGTTGAATATGCAATAATCTGAGATACGTTATCTTTGCCGTATTTATTGATACAATAATCAATAACTTCTTGACGGCGAACAAAGCAGAAGTCTACGTCGAAGTCTGGCATTGAAACACGCTCTTCTGATAAGAAACGTTCAAAAAGCAAGTTATACTTAAGTGGGTCAATGTCAGTGATGCCAATTGCGTATGCGACTATACTTCCGCATCCACTACCACGTCCAGGTCCAACCGGAATACCCATTTCTTGAGCTGCATGAACATAATCCCAAACAATAAGGAAGTAACCATCAAAGCCACATTTGTGAATAACGCCAAGTTCATACTCAAGTCTCTCACGAATTTCATCTGTGATAACTGGATATTTCTTTTCTATACCCTTGTTTGCGAGATAACGGATATAGCCTGCTTCATCCAAGCCCAAATCTTCCATCTCTTTACAAGTATATTTTGGGATGATTGATTTATGGTGCAAAACAAAATAGTCTTCTACTTTGTCTGCAATCTCTTTTGTGGATGCAATTGCTTCTGGACACCAAGAGAACAATTCTTCCATCTCTTCACCACTCTTGAGATAAAACTCATCATTTACAAAACGAGCTGGATTCATTTCGCTCTTTTTACAACCAAGAGTGATGCACATCATGGTATCTTGAAGATCTGCATCTTCTTTTTCTATATAGTGGACATCGTTTGTAGCAACAACTTTTACTCCAATTTCTCTAGCAATTTGACAAAGTGGATTTAAAACCAATTTGTCTTCATCCATGTGATGGTCTTGGAGTTCAATATAGAAGTCTCCAGGCTCAAACATGTCGCGCATACGTATAGCGACAGCTTTTGCTTCATTATATTTCCCTTCTAAAATCAAATGTGGAATTTGACCTGCTAGACAAGCAGATAAGCAAATAATCCCTTCGCTATGTTTAGCAAGAACATTTAAATCAATACGTGGTTTCATATAAAAACCATCTACAAATGCCATTGATGAAAGTTTCATCAAATTTTGATATCCTATTTCATTCTTTGCAAGAAGAATAAGATGGTAACGCTGTTTAAGTACATCTGGAGTTTTAGCATACATATCATCTGCTACATAAAACTCTTGGCCAATGATAGGTTTAATGCCTTCTGCTCTAAGAGTAGAAACAAATGTATATGCGCCATACATGTTGCCATGGTCTGTTATGGCAACAGCAGACATACCACGCGCTTTCAATGCATCTGCGAGTGGATGAAGTTTTATAGTTTTGTTTGGATTCTCTGGGTTTGGGACTACCTTTACAAGTCTAACCGCACCATCTAACAAACTATATTCTGTGTGTAAATGTAAATGTACAAAATCTGTCATTTTTGCCCTATATGTAAAATTGTTTTATTCGTTATCTGGAAGTTCGTCTGCAATCTCTACTAGTTTTCTAAGTCTATGGTTTAAGCAACTCTTGCTCACCCCAAGAAAATCTGCCAATTCTTGCAAGCTGTCTTCTGGCCTATCCATACGTGCTTGTGCAGTATCTCTAAGCACAGGTGTTAATGCTTCAAATAACCCTTCGCCCATAATCTTGCCTATGGCAAGAAGATGCTTGCTAGCAGCTGCAAATGTTTTATCCATATTTGCTGTTTCGCAAATTATTGCACGGTTAAGGCTATTTGCTGTTTCTCTTTCATTTATAATTGATTGAAGTTTGAGCGCACACTCTGTTAAATCAAATAACACAAGGATCTTTGAAATCTCTTCCTTGTCCTTGAAATACACTAGTGTATGATCCCCTCTTTCACTTGTTTTTGCTTGAAGGTTAAAGTACTCCAGCAAATTGATTAAATCTGAAGCATAATCCTCATCATCTAGTTGGAACTCAAGATGATAACCATCTCTCTTTTCTTCATCCCCTGACATTGAAGGGACATATATGCTACCACAGCCAAGGAACAAACCTTTTAGGAAAGCACGTTTTGAACTTTCTTTTTTGATAATATCTTTTGGAGCACCTTGACAAAAACCGTTAAGTTCATCCCCATCCATTGTCATGAGTCCAAAATCTACTAGTACTTGTTTTGTAAACCCATATGGTACTTGAAGCAAGCATATTGGTTTGCCAGCTTTCAACCCAGATTTTGCAGTTGTGAGAGATAGTTCAAATTCAGTTGGGTATAACTCTTTGAAAGCATCTACTATTTTCATGCCTTCATCAAAGCTGTCCAACTGCAAGCACAAATTCATGCGCTTGTTTGCGATCTCTAAAGTTCCAACCGCCTTTGTAAGCCCAGCAAGAAAAGCGACAAGCGATTCTTTGTCTTTAGGTAAAGTATTCACTATTTCGTTTTGTACTTCATATCTGAAAGTATCACTCATGCTTCTCTTCTCCAATTTGCTTTATCTTTAAACGTTGGTTGATTTCCTTCTAATCCAAACACTCTATCAAGTGGGATATTATTATCTTCGATAAATTTTGCTATTTCTTCAAAACGTCCTATATCTTTTGCTTTATGAGCATCACTTGAGACAATAAAGTTAACTCCGCTATCGATTGCATCGTTAACTAATGGTAGAAACGCGTCAAGATGCTTTACATTTAATTCAATATATGCACCAGTTTCTTTTGCCTTATCAAATATTGGTCTCGCCTGAACTAATGCTTTATGATTCAAATGTGCAACAATATCAATTGGGTATCTCTCGAGTGCACATACGAACGCGCGCGTATTAAAAGCTATTAGCTTTTGTTTTGCCTTGCGACTGCCAAAACCATTTACAAAGAT
>DBVO01000033.1 GCA_002308215.1 Christensenella sp. UBA1262 | reverse complement strand
TTTCATGGCTTAAAGATTATGTAGATATCAACGTTTCGCCATCCGTTCTTGCGAAGAAACTTGTTGCAATTGGATTTGAAGTTGAAGACATTATTTACCAAGAAAAACAAGTTAACAACGTAGTTGTTGGTAAGATTATTCATGTTGAACAACATCCAAATGCTGATAGACTTAGAGTTACTCAAATTGACATCGGCTCTAAAACATTGCAAGTTGTCACTAATGTTCCTGTTGTTGGTGGCGAAGTTGTTGCACTTTCACTTGAAGGAGCTCATCTTGCTAATGGACTTGACATTAAATGTGGAGAGTTAAGAGGCGTTAAGAGTGAAGGTATGCTTTGCGGACTTGAAGAACTTGGTTTGACAGCAGATTCTGTTGAAGGTCAAGATCCAAAGGGTATTATCCGCTTCCCAGAAGGCACTCAACTTGGTCAAAATGCTCTTGTTGCATTAGGTTACAATGATGTAATTTTGGATGTTGCAATTACTCCTAACAGAGCAGATTGTAATAGCATTTTCAAACTTGCAAAAGAAGTTGCTGTTGCATTAGGAACTGAATGTAGAAATCCTCATATTGACTATAAGTCAAAAGGTGGAAACGTAAACAATGATGTTGCTGTTGAAGTAAGAAATCAAGATTTATGCCCACGTTATATGGCGGCAAGCGTAAAGAATGTTAAGATTTTCCCATCATCACAATTAATTAAATCTAGACTTCTTGCTGTTGGCATTCGTCCAATTAATAATATCGTAGATATTACCAATTATGTTTTAACAGAAATTGGTCAACCAATGCATGCTTTTGATAAACGTGAACTTGGTGGTAATAAGATTGTTGTTAGAAATGCCAACGAAGGTGAGATTATAGTATCACTTGATGGAAAAGAAAACCATTTGAAGAGTGATATGCTTGTCATTTGCGATGCAGATAAGCCATGCGCAGTTGCTGGTATTATGGGCGGATTAAATAGTGGTATTAAAGATGATACTTCTGAAATTGTTTTTGAATCTGCTAAATTCGCAAAAGATAGTGTACGTAAGACATCTAGAATTTTGAATCTTCGTTCAGATAGTTCTGCAAGGTTTGAAAAGGGTATTGATTTTGGCTCACAAGAACTCGGTCTTAAACGCGCGCTCACGCTCATACATGAAACTGGAAGCGGCGACATTCAAGATGGAATTATTGATGTAAAAGTTGATTATCAAAAAACTAGAGAAATTGAGTTTACAACTCGTAAGATATCTGAAATTCTTGGATGCAAAGTACCAAAAGCTAGACTTATTGATATTTTGAACAAACTTGGAATTGAAGTTAAAGATAATGGCGCAAACTTAATTGCTGTTATTGGTGAAGATCGTGATGATATTGTCGGTGTTAATGATTTAGCAGAAGAATTTATTAGAGTTTATGGCTATAGCCATATTAAGCCAACTCTCTTTGAATTTGCTGCATTGACACAGGGTAGTAAGCCATCATACATCAAGTTCATTGATAAGGTTAAAGAAACCATGGTTGCATCAGGTCTTAATGAGGCAGTAACATACTCATTCATTTCACCAAATTATGTGGATGAATTAAAACTTGCATCTGATGATAAACTTAGAAATTCTATTAGAATTTTAAACCCTCTTGGTGAATCTTTAAGTGTTATGCGTACAACACTTACTCATAGCATGCTTGAAGCACTTGCTTATAACAAGACTCACTTTGTTAAAGAAGCAAAACTATTTGAGGTTTCAAGAACTTATATTCCAAAGAGTTTGCCTCTTGAAGAATTACCAGATGAAATTGATAAATTATCAGTTGGTTTATATGGTGAAGGAATCGATTTCTTCTCAATTAAGCATGTAATTGAAGAACTTGCTAAAGCATTCTCCAAAGAATTTAGATATGTTCGTTCAGATCGTCCGTTCTTGCATCCAGGTAGAAGTGCTGAAGTTATTCTTGATGGCAAATCCATAGGATTTGTTGGTGAAGTACATCCAGATGTTCAAGAAAATTATGGCATTGATAATTATCGAGTATATATTGCAGAAATCAATTTGAACGATTTGTATGATGAAAAAGATTTTGAATCAAAAGCAAGTGTAAAACCATTCTCCAAGTTCCCAACAGTTGATAGAGATTTGGCTGTTGTAGTTGAGGATAAATATCTTGCTGAAGATTTACTAGATTCTGTTAAATCAGCAAAATTGAAATATCTTATCGACATGAAAGTGTTCGACACATATAAGAGCGATCAAATTGGCGCAGGCAAGAAGAGTGTTGCTATGAGCTTTACATTTGAGTGCCTCGATAGAACTCTTACTGATGATGATATCAATGCTGAAATGGCAAAAATACTTTCTGCACTTAAACGCAGAGTAGGAGCAAAGATTAGATAACTATGTTTGATGACAAAAGTTTAAATACTTTAGAATATCCAAAAATCCTTGAAATGGTAGCTGCATTCGCTCAGTCAGAAGGCGGAAAGGATTTGGCTAGAGAAGTTCGCCCAATCGAGGATATTGAAGAAGCTCGTCATGCTTTATGCGA
>DBVO01000040.1 GCA_002308215.1 Christensenella sp. UBA1262 | reverse complement strand
CTGAACAATTGGTTCATTGTATCTGCGTGATCTTCTCTTGTCTTGCCTTTGCCGATACCTTTATCTTTCAGACGTGAAAGTGATGGCAAAACATCGATTGGTGGAACAATGCCACGTTTGAAGAGTTCACGAGAAATGATAATTTGTCCTTCTGTGATATAACCTGTAAGGTCAGGAATTGGGTGTGTCTTATCATCTTCAGGCATGGTCAAAATTGGAATCTGAGTGATGCTGCCTTTCTTGCCAACTATTCTGCCTGCACGTTCATACATTGATGCCAAGTCGGTATAGAGTGCGCCTGGATAACCACGACGGCCAGGAACTTCTTTTCTAGCTGCAGAGATTTCACGAAGTGCTTCTGCATAGTTGGTAATATCTGTTGTTATAACGAGAACATGCATGTCCTTTTCAAATGCTAAATACTCTGCTGCTGTAAGAGCCATACGAGGTGTGGAAATACGTTCAACAGCTGGGTCATTTGCGAGGTTAATAAACATAACTGCACGTTCAATAGCACCAGTCTTTCTAAAGTCACTAATAAAGAAGTCTGCTTCTTCAAAAGTAATACCAACAGCAGCAAATACAACTGCGAACTTTTCATTTGAGTTCAAAACCTTTGCTTGTCTTGCGATTTGAGCTGCAAGTTCTGCATGAGGCATACCTGACATTGAGAACACAGGAAGCTTTTGGCCACGAACAAGAGTATTAAGACCATCAATAGCACTAATACCAGTTTGAATAAACTCGTTTGGATAGTCACGTGCAACAGGGTTAATTGGGCGGCCATTGATATCAAGTTTCATCTCTGGAATGATTGGAGCGCCACCATCTCTTGGTCTGCCCATACCATCAAAGACTCTACCAAGCATATCTTCAGATACACCAAGTTCAACGCCATGTCCCAAGAATCTTGCTTTTGCAGTTGCCATCTTGATGCCTTGTGAAGGCTCGAAAAGTTGGACGAGGGCTTTATCTCTATTGATTTCAAGCACCTTGCCTGCACGAATCTCGCCGTTTTCTTGACGGATCTCAACAAGTTCGTTATATTTGACACCTTCAACGCCTTCAACAAGAGCGAGAGGGCCAACAATTTCTCTTATGGTGTTATATTCTTTTAACATCAAATGCCTCCTTCGTTTGTGAGCTCAAGCATTTCTTTCTTGATTTCCGCAAGAATGTCATCGAATTTACTCATTTCACTTTCAGGAATATATTTTGCACGGCCAATTTGGTCCTTAACTGGGAGTTCCAAAATGTCCTCAATATCTACGTTTTTATCAAGAGCTTCACCTGCAAGTCTGTTAAACTCAAGGATGAGACGGAGCATATACTCTTGCTTTGCAAGAGAAGTATATGTATCTACGTCATGGAAAGCGTTTTGGTGGAGATAGTCTTCTCTTATGGACTTAGCTGTTTCCATTGTAAGTCTGTTTGCAGGAGAAAGAGCATCCATACCAACGAGACGAACGATTTCATCAAGTTGTGCTTCTTCTTGAAGAATACGTTGGCAGATGACGCGTTGACGTACCCACTCTTCACCAACATTATCTGCATACCAATCGCCAAGTCTATCTGCATAGAGTGAATAACTGGTAAGCCAATCAACAGCTGGGAAGTGACGCTTATATGCAAGTGATGCACTAAGTCCCCAGAATACTTTAACAATACGGAGTGTTGCTTGTGATACTGGTTCTGAAAGGTCACCACCTGGAGGTGAAACAGCACCGATAGCTGTAATAGAACCAACTCTACCATCGCCACCTAACACCTTAACAATACCTGCTCTTTCATAGAATTCTGCAAGACGTGATGAAAGATATGCTGGGTAACCTTCTTCACCAGGCATTTCTTCAAGACGTCCACTCATTTCACGAAGAGCTTCTGCCCAACGAGATGTTGAGTCAGCCATAATAGCAACTGAATAACCCATATCTCTAAAATACTCAGCAATTGTAATACCTGTATAAATAGAAGCTTCACGAGCTGCAACAGGCATATCTGAAGTATTTGCAATAAGAACAGTACGTTTCATAAGTGGTTGTCCACTGCGTGGATCGGTAAGTGCTGGGAATTCATTAAGAACGTCCGTCATTTCGTTACCACGTTCGCCGCAACCTACATAAACGATAATGTCTGCATCTGCCCATTTTGCAAGCTGATGTTGAACAACAGTTTTACCACTACCGAATGGTCCTGGAACTGCAGCAACACCACCCTTTGCAATTGGGAAGAGTGTATCGATAACACGTTGACCTGTAACAAGCGGAGTCTTTGGAGCAAGTTTTTCTGCATATGGTCTACCTTTTCTAACTGGCCATCTTTGAAGCATGCATACATCCTTGTCACCTTTTTCGGTTTCAATTACTGCAATGGTTTCTTCAATATTAAACTTGCCTTTCTTGATGTCCTTAACTTTACCACTAATGCCATATGGCACCATGATTTTGTGTGATATGAGGACATTTTCTTGTACAGTGCCAAGAACGCTGCCAGCTTGAACTTCATCGCCCTTCTTTACAACAGGCACAAAGTCCCACTTCTTTTCGTGGTCGATTGCTGACACATAAACACCGCGTTCAATATGGTCACCAGCTACTTCGCGAAGTTTGCCGAGTGGTCTTTGAATACCATCGAAGATACCTTCGATAAGACCAGGAGCAAGCTCAACGGAAAGTGGAGCGTCTGTTGTGTAGACGTTCTCGCCAGGGCCAAGTCCACTAGTTTCTTCATAAACCTGAATGGACGCACGGTCACCTCTAAGTTCGATGACTTCACCGATAAGTTTCTTTTCAGAAACTTGAACGACGTCATACATCTTGCTGTTCGCCATACCTTCGGCGATAATAAGTGGGCCGGATACTTTTACGATTTTTCCTACTTCCATTATCTGTCCTCTTTGTCAAATAAAATATCTGCACCAATAGCTTTTTCGACATTTGCTTTGATGCCTTTAAGTCCGAGTCCTTTGTTTCCTTCTGCAGATGGGATAGGAACAATGACTGGATAAGGTCTTGCAAGGTAACGTTTAATAAGCGCTTCAATCCAAAGGGCTACCTGTTCTGTAACAAAAATTACAGAATAAGATCTTGCAAGCATGTGGACTTTATCTCTCGCTTGTATCTCGTTATCGACTGGAAAAACATCAACGCCGATAGCCTTGAACGCGAGAACAGAGTCCTTATCTCCAACTACTGCAATACCACCCTCACGCATAAATTTCACGCATCCTTTCTCTAATTAGCTCAGGTGCTACATGGTTTTTAATACCAGCAACAATGAGCTTTGTTAGTTTGATTTCCGTCCTCTTTGTGAGATAATAATTCACAATTGGGGCGATTGAGAACAAGTCGTTAAACTCTTCTCTAAACATTTTAAGGAGATCGTTATCAATTGCAACTTCAAGTGCAACGATATCTTTGGTTTCTGCCGTTTTCTCAACGATTTCACGGAATTCCGTTTGTTTTGTATTCTCTTTGAACTTTTCTACACTATCAAAAGAATTCACAAACACTTCTTTATTAAGCGTGCCTCCATCGATAAACCCAGTGACGAAAAACTCAAGCGGAAGCGAGAGTTTTTGCACTCTCAAGAATGACAATATATTGAGGTAGTCTATTTTTTTGACATAATATCTCTTTGCGAGATTTCCACTCTTTTTGACAAGAGAAAGTATATGTTTATACATTGCCTTGTCTATCGTCACGTCAATTATTCTTGGAGAGAGTTTTTCCGCCTTTTCAAGTTCAATGAGCGTGTTTACTGCTTCTTTCATCTCGTTTGGTAAGTTTTCACTTTCAACACCTTCCACTTGCGACTTCATTTCATTTATGTCATAAAGTCCTGTAAGTGTGGATGAAAAATCAGTTTTAGTTGCATGCGCTTTAAAAATACTCTTTAAGTTAAGATAATCGTACTCAACTAGAAAAGCATCAAGTGCATTTGACACATTGAACTCTTTAAGAAGTGCAACTGCATTTTCTTCCTCATGGCTAAAAAGCACGTCAAAATCATTCGTCTCAACAGGAATACCTGAGCCGAATCCCATTTCAAGCAAAACTCTAAATGCGTCATTTGCGCTGGCGCACTCAAGCAACCTCTGAATAGCTTGAGAGGTTATGAGTTTTGACTCCATGTGTTTTATTTTAGCGTTTTGGAATACAAACTTGTCGCTCATATTAGGCAAAAAGTTCCTTTGCAATATTCATTTCAATCTCATCGCGAAGTAAAGCAATTTCAACTTCAAATGTGAAGTTCTTATCTATACCTTTACCTCTTAGCATAAGTCCACCCTTGAAATCACCAAATTCTTTTGAAAGCGAAAGTTTAATGCCTTTTTTGCTGGCAAAATCTTTGACATCTTTATCTGTCAAAATGCCCTTTTCGTTTTCGGAGATTATGACGACATCACCATCTTCTGCATTTTGAAGCATCCCAACAAGAAGTTCTTTAAGAGCTTTCTTGTCAAGTGCTAAAAGTTTGTCAAGCGCAGAGGAAAATACTGTGTCAAGAATTTTAGCTTTTGCTCCTAATTGCAATTTCTTTGCATCAAGTTCTGCAACAGTTTTACCACGTGCAAGGATATCATCAACCTGTTTATTCATGTCGTAGACAGATTGATCATAATATGTCTTGCACTCACCTGCTGCATTAGCTAAAATCTCGTCAGCCTTTTCTCTTGCTTCTAGCAAAATGGCATCGGCTTTCTTTTGTCCGTCCGAGATGATTTTTTCTATAATTGCTTCTTTACTCATAGTTTCAGTCTGTTAAAAATCAGCCAACCATTGTTGAGACGTCTGGGATCATGATTGCAAGCAAGGAAACAAGAAGTGCAAGAACTGCGTATGTTTCAACCATAACTGCAAGGATGATTGCTTTACCACTTTCTTCAGGACGCTTTGCAACGAGTGCAATACCGGAGCAAGCAACCTTTGATTGGTAAAGTGCTGAAACAAAACCAACGATTGCCATTGGCAAACATGCGCCGAGAAGTGATAAACCGCCAGCCAATGAGAGTGATGCTACGCCACCGAAAAGGTTAATCTTAACGAATACCAAGAATGCGACGAGCAAGCCGTAGATACCTTGTGTACCTGGCAAAAGTTGGAGAACCAAGCATTTTGAGAATTTGTCTGGGTCTTCACTTGTGACACCTGCTGCAGCTTTACCTGCGACACCAACGCCGATAGCTGAACCGATACCTGCCATTGCTGCAGCAAAGACTGCACCAACGATGGCAATAAACGTGCCAATACTAAACATAAAAACTACCTCCTACATATCAAGATATGTGTATTTTGTATTTGTACCATAAGGGATAAAGACGTGTCCGCCACCCTCATAGAATTTACCATAAAATTCGATGTATTGAAGTCTCGCGTCATGAACATATGCACCAAGAGTTGAAATTGCAATGTTAAACAAGTGACCAACGAGGAATATTGGTGCGGCTACTATGTAGCCGATCCACATAACATTTGCTGAGAAGAATCCCATAAATACTTGGCAAATCTGGTTAACAACAAGTCCTACAACTGAACCGGACAAGCCAAGACCAAACAAACGTGCATATGATAAGATATCACTGATGATGTTGACGCCATCATATAGCTTTCCAACGCCACCAAGCATTGATGTGACAATCTTAAACCCTTTCTTGCCTCTTGCATTGAGAACAATAAGTAAGAGTACTCCTAAGCCTGCAAGGCCGATGCCAATCCATTTAAGCACGACGATATCTTTGAAGAAAAGAAGTGATAAAACGAAGCATGCAATACCTGCAAAAATTAGATACCAAGTACCAACTTCTGCAATTGCATCTAAAACGCGTTTCTTTCTTATAAGGTTGATTGCGTTGAGCAACATGCCAGCGCAAATATGCAAGAATCCAAGGCCAAATGAAATACCGAGCAAAATAAGTGGCCCGTTACCTTCAAGAGGTTGGATTAATTGAATCTTTGCGAGAAATGTTCCTGAAATATCAAGGCCAAACCAGCCGCCAAAAATAGCGCCCCAAATAAATGTAGAAATACCGCCCATTCCGATAACGAGAAGGAGTCTTCCCTTTCCTGGAACTGGTTTCTTAATCTTGTACATTAAAAGTCCGCCAAGAGCAAGCAAAATACCATAAGCAGCGTCTGCAAGCATCATACCGAAGAACAAGAAATAGAAGAAACTCATTACAGGGTTTGGATCTAAGTCTCCATGATATGATGGTGCGCTATACATATTGGTAATATCTTGGTATGGCGTAACTATCTTGCTATTTCTAATATAAGTTGGAACCACCTCATCTTTCTCTGGTTCTCTGAACTCATAAAGAATATTATCAATGCCTTCTAATACTTCTTTTAGTTTCTCTTCAAACTCTGCTGGATACCATGCTTCCATTACAAAACTACGCTCTGTAGTTGCAAAGCCATCAAGAGCTGTGTTTGTAGCAAGTTGGAAAAGATAATAATCATATAGCACTTTAAGATCAGCAACAAACATTTCTTTGACAAGCGCTCTCGTCATAAGCTCGTTGATTTCTTCTTCGTTCTCTCTTATTTGTGCTTCGAGCATTTCTATCTTTTCAGCTGGACGCATATCAAGATCAGTATTTGCTCTTGCATAATCAAGTGATTGCAATTTTTGCAACAGCTCATCCGCATGCTCTTTATTTGTTACAGCAACAAATGCTTGAACTTTTTGAGAATTCAAAAGTTCAATAGCAGCATAATCTTGTGAATCTGCAAACAAAGAGAGCTCTGTGCCCATTTGAGATGGTACGGAACCTACAATTACAGTTGTATGCGCTGTATCTTTATAGAATGAATAAGGTTGTTTAAGACCGTTATAAACCTTGTGATTTTCAATCTCTGCTTTGAGCTTTGTATTCTCGGCTGCTAACATTACTTGTCTAGAATTAATATCCTCAAGGTCACTAACATTTGCCATAAGTTCGAATTCACGAACGCCGATCATGTCAAAGTCATCAAAGCTGATTCTAGCAATAGAAGAAACAGACGGAGTCTTAATTGGAGTATAAATATATGGATACTCACTCTTTTCCGTCTTCTTTGCAAGCGTTTCCGCTTTTTTCTTTTGATCTTTTAAAAATTTGAAAGCAAAGGCAATACGCCCAAGTTGATTTTTAGCATTTTCAGATGATTGATTGTTGTCAAGACGCTTTGTATTCTCGATTTCACGGGTCGCCACAATCTCCACCGATTTAGTACGTTGGAGTGCTTTGAATAATTTGTGCCTTGCGGAGCGGTGCCCTATAAGCACCAACTTCTTCATTTCAACAATCATAATCTATCTACAAAAATTTATGCGCCATACTTAGCAAGTAGCATTTCGACAATTTTGTCAGATTCACTTTCAATTGCAGCATGTTTGTCATCAACCAAACGATCTGCTTCTTCTTGTCCTTTTTTAAGGATTGCTTCGCGCTTATCTGCAGCTTGCTTTTCTGCCTTTTGGACAGACTTACGGGTATCTTCTTTACACCCAGTAACCGTCTCTTTTTTTTGTTTTTCTGCATCAGCCTCGGCTTGCAAAACAATTTGCTTGCCTTCAGCGTTAGCATCTTTAACCATAGCATCAGCCTTTTCTTCGGCTTTTCTTATTTCAACTAAGACTTCTTCAATCATAAATCCCTCATTTGAAATTTTCGTCTTCAATACGACTGATAATATCTAAACGACGTTGGTGTCTTCCACCCTCATATTCTGCGGTATACCACGCTTTAACAATTTCTCTTGCTTCTTCAGGAGAAATAACTCTTCCGCCAAGAGCAATGATATTAGCATTATTATGATTCTTTGTTAACTGAGCCATATATGTATTAGTTACAACTGCTGCTCTAATGCCTTTTACTTTGTTGGCAGCAATACTAATACCGATGCCTGTGCCACACATAACGACACCTGCATCAGCTTCGCCAGAAGCAACTGCATTTGCAACTTTCAAACCATATTCTGGATAATCAACGGATTCCTCGGAATAACAACCGAGATCAATAACTTCTGCGCCAAGTTCTTTAAGCGTTGAGATGACGCTTTCCTTCAAAACTATGCCACCATGATCACAGCCAACGGCTATTTTTTTCATAACAACCTCGCATAAATTTTGTTATTATATTATACTACAATTATATAAATATATCAAGATTATTCTATTATTATTTATATTCATATTTATGTCTAAATATATAAAACCAAAAATAATAAG
>DBVO01000005.1:4453-14801 GCA_002308215.1 Christensenella sp. UBA1262 | reverse complement strand
TTGATTATTTAAGCCATCTATAAGGCTCTTTGAAAGCAAATTAATCATTCTATCAACAAGTTCAGCTGGGACAGGGCAGTCATTTTCAAGCCAATTTTTCATAATGGCAATAACGCCACTTACAAGAAATTCATTAACCATGTCGAGTTGTGTTTGAGATAATCGACCATCACTATTATATACTTGGTATAGTGTCATAGCTTTTGAGTGGTCTATAGCAGGTTTTAAGTATAGTTTTTCTGCATCATTTTGCATAAGAATTTTATAAGAGTCAATATTGTTTTTAGTGTGTTCACAAGCTCTTACTGCAATTTGAGCAGGATTTTCACATTTTGATAGCATGTCAAATAATTCTGCAGAAAGCTCATTGGCGATTTCGGCAAGCACAGACTCTGGTGTAGAATAATGCACATAAAATGTGTTGCGATTAATATTTGCCTTTTTGCACAGTTCGCTTATTGATATTTCGCCAATTCTTTTGCTATGCAAAAGAGCCATTAGAGCATCTTTTATTTTTTGTTTCGTTTTAGTTATACGTGCATCCATAATTATTATCTAACGATTTTGAACAATGTGTTCGTTTTTATAAGTTTTTTATTAATAATTACTTTTGTAATTACAGAACATATTGTATAATAACTGCTGTAATAAGTCAATCATTTGACTATTGCAATATAACTTACTTGAGGATTACATTTATGGGCGTTGTTGTCGCAATGACAGGTGCAAGTGGAATAATGGGAACAGAGAGCTTGAGACAAATTTTTGAGCTTGATGTTGTTGATAAAATAAAAGTTTTGCTTGTAAAAAAGAGCCGTGAACGCAAATTTGCTAAGCTTTGGAAAAAACAATACGGGGATCGAATTGATATAGCATTTGGCGATGTATTTAATCTTGAAGATTGCCAAAAGCTTGTTGAAGGCAGTGACTATGTTTTACATCTAGCTGCTATTATTCCACCTAAAGCTGATCACTATCCAAAAGAGACAGAAGCATGCAATCGCTTTGGGACAATGAATATTGTTGATGCAGTTCGTGCAATCAAGGATCACCAACCAAAACTTGTTCATATTTCTACAGTAGCCATATATGGACACAGAAATTATAAACATCCTTGGGGCAGAGTAGGAGATCCGCTTCTCCCAAGCGCTTATGATGAATATGCTGAGACAAAAATCAAAGGCGAAAGATATGTCCTTGATAGCGATGTTAAATGTTGGGTAGTTTTGCGTCAAACAGGCACGCTGTATGGCGATTTACTCATGTCTAACATTAGTGATGGACTCATGTTCCATACTTGTTACAATGTTCCTATTGAATGGGTTACTTCAAGAGATAGTGGCCTTGCCATGAAACATCTTATTGAAAGAGATGTTCAAGGAGAGCTCAAAGGTTTTTGGCGTAAATGCTATAATATTGGAGGTGGCCCATCTGACCGTATCATAGGCTTTGAAATTTTTGATAGAGGCTTCAAAATGATTGGAGGTTCTACCGAAGGATTTATGAGTCCAACATGGAATGCAACGAGGAATTTCCATTGCATGTGGTTTGAGGATAGCCATGTTCTTAACGAGTACCTTGATTTTCAACGCCAATCATTTGAAGATTTTTGGCAAGAAACCGAAAGAACTCATAAATATTATGCTCTTGCAAAGGCGCTTCCTGCAAAGTTTATCTCTGCGGTAACGCTTATGCCACTCCTAAATACTAAGAACTCTCCAAGATACTGGATTAAGCATGGTATGGAAGGAAGAGTTATGGCAGCTTTTGGAAGCGTTGCAAAGGCTGAGAGATTGCCAAGAAAGTGGAGATATTTCCGCTTGCTCTCACATGGACAAAATCCAGATGATGAATTTGCATCATTGGATTATAAAGATATGCTCGATGAATCAAAAATAGCGGAGCATGGATATCATCTTAATCATGGTTATGATGAGTCAAAGCTAGATAGTGAACTTGATATCGATGATATGCGCCAAGCAGCTGAATTTAGAGGCGGCAAGTGTGTGTCAGAGAGTATGGTAAAAGGTGATTTATATACCAAACTGGAGTGGGTATGCCATGATGGGCATCATTTCTTTGCATCGCCTTACACAATTATTAAAGCTGGACATTGGTGTCCAGAATGTTCAATACCAGCTCCATGGGATTATGATAGACTCTCGAAAGATAATCCATTCTTTGCACAAATATGGTATGACAGCCATAAATTAAATGAAAATGCGGTATATTGGTTTGATGAAAAGCATGTGCCGCAATATAGGATTTTTGAATGAAAGCAATAATATATGTATTTTCAGGCACAGGCAATACAAAACGTATTTGCTCATTATACAAAGATGAATTTGAAAAGAACGGGGTAGATACCACGCTCTTTTCCGTTACATCAGATATGAGCGATTTACCTCATCCTGCAGACTTTGATCTTGTTGGATTTGCCTATCCTATTCATGCGTTCAATGCGCCAAACATAATGTTAAAACTCGCAAAAGCGATAGATAAAGTATCGAATAAGGAGATATTTATATTAAAATCTTCAGGCGAGCCGCTCAAAATAAACAACATTTCTTCTTTAAAATTTATGGGCATAATGAAAAAGAAAGGTTATGTTCTTAAGAGCGAATATCACTATGTTATGCCATATGATATGATCTTCCGCCATACAGATAGAGAGGCTGTTAAAATGTGGGAGACAGCAAAAGCTCTTGCACCTGTTGAAGCAAGAGAAGTATTGGCAGGCAAAGAACATAAACTTAAAAGGATATTCCTTGGTGGCTTTATTGCTTGGGTTATGCGTATTGAACATCCTACGATGAGATGGAACGGCAGAAGTTTTAGGGTTAATAAAGACAAGTGCATTATGTGCCGTAAATGCGAAAAGAATTGTCCTGTTAACAACATAAGGATTGACGAGGATGGCAAATTTCATTTTGCCGGAGATTGTTTAATGTGTACCCGTTGTTCTTTTGGTTGTCCAACAGATGCATTTAGTATTGGCATATTAAATAACTGGCGTATTAATGGGGCATATCCATTAGATAAGACCGTAGATGATAGTGTGCCAGAACCAAAACATCACCATCACTGGTATTGTAAAAAGGCATACATCAAATACTTTAAAAATGCAGAATTAAAAATCAATCAGGAAAAATAAAACGCACTATCAAGTGCGTTTTAGTTTGACTTATAATCAGTTAAGTGCTATTATTTGTTTAATTTTATAAACTATTATTATAGAGGTATGAGTATTGAAAATTGCAATTTGCGAAGATAAGCATGAAATTGCTGCGATTTTAAAAGAATACTCTGCTCGCTATGGCGAAGAGAAGGGCGTTGAAGTCGAAGTCCAAGCTTTTTCTAAAGGCTCGGCATTTCTTGCTAAGCAACATAAATTTGATGCAGTGTTTATGGATGTAGAACTTCAAGATGAAAATGGTATTGAGGTTGCTCTTAAATTAAGAGAAACTAATAAGGAGACGCCACTTGTCTTTATTGCATCTTCAAAACAGTTTGTGCTCAAAGGTTACGAAGTTGATGCAGTTGATTTTTTGACTACGCCTATCAATTATCCTGAATTTGCTACAATGCTCGATCGTGTACAAGTCAGGCTTGTCAGAATGGATGTCCCTTCAATTGCGGTTATGACAAAAGATGGTGCAAAACGTATATCTGTTGATCAAATTGAATACATGGAAGGCAGTTTGCATCATGTTATATATCATCTAGTTGATGGGGATTTAAGAATACGTGGAACGCTCGGCGACGAAGCAAAAAAAGTTACGCAAGATAGATTCTTCCGTCTTGGTGGTTATCTTATTAATCTTGGCCATGTGCACAAGGTGTGGGAAGATGATGTATATGTCGGTAGAGCGTGTTTGCCAATTAAGCATGATCAAAAATCACAATTATTGGCTAGCCTTTTGGCGTTTATGAATAGGGGGTGAGCTGAATGAATAAACAACTTCTTGGACTTATTCTTTCAATGTTCATGTCATTTGCATTTATGAACATTATTTATGAAGCCTTATTCTCTTATTCTCTCAAGCGTCGCAGACACTTTTTGATTAGAGTCATATTAACAATATTGGGTGTTGGCGTAATTTCATTAGGAGCATCATTTGCATTATATGGCATATTCTCATCAGGATTTGCATTTAATGTTGTCAACATTGATTTGCTTCGTGCATTGTCATATGTAATTTTCGTTGTGGTTGGTATCGTCGCGCTTGCCATTTGTTTTGATGAAAAGCCATCACTGCTTTTGTTTACAGCGGTTGCTGCTAACGCAGCTCTCACAATAAGTAGTGCGCTATATTCAATTCTTATAGATGCAACTGGATGCACATCGATATTCTTTACAATGTATAGCGGTGCGGATGCATGGGGATTTGTTATGTATTATCTCGTGCACATAGCAGTTTTGTTTGTTGCATGGTTGTTGTTTGCTCGTCCGTTTGCAAAGTCACACAAAAACTTTGGCAAAGATATTAATAAGTTTGTGCTTGGACTTTATGTTTTGTATGCATTTTTCACCGCAGCAATATCAGAGTCCCAATTCTTCAATTTAAGTCTCATGAATATTACCCGTGAGACAAGCCCATATTCAATGGCTATACCAATGATTTTTAATATATTCATGATCATCTTTGCCGTGTTTGTTCTGCTTGTACAACGTTTCAACCTCATTTGGGTTAAAAATGTGCAAGAGCAAGAAGCTGCTCAAAGCTTTAGCCAGCACTATAAGGATAGAGTAGAAAAACAACAGGCGAGTATGGAGCTTGTAAACAAGAAACTTGACGAAGTCAAGGGACAAGTTGCTCAAGTGTTTGCAGCCCACAAGATAGACGAAACAATTCTTAAAGAGCTCGGTGAAATATCAGCAGATATCTTTGATTCAAGCATTCAAACAGGGAATGATGCGCTTGATATATTGCTTACGCAAAAATCATTGTTACTCAATCAAAACGGTATCAAAACCACAGCAATGATAGAAGGTAGAGCGCTAAACTTCATGGATGTTTCAGATGTTAACATATTCTTCGGAAATGCTATAGATAATGCTGTTGAGCATCTTGAAACGGTAGACGAAGATAAACGCTTTATTCGTATTTCATCTGCACGTAATAAGTCTCTCCTTATGGTGCGTATTGAAAACTACTGCGATAAAGATATAACTTTTTTGAAGGATGGACGTCCACATTCAACTAAGAGTGGTTCGCAAGGCTATGGCACGCATTCAATCCGCGCCGTTGCAGAAAAATATGGTGGAACGGCAACGTTTAGTCGAGAAGGCAATTTATTTGTTGTCACCGCGCTATTTAGCGCGAGCGAAGCGTTTTAAGGAGGTGCAATATGATTATCACTGTAGTTTGCGATATTTATGGTAGAGAAAACAATGGTAGTGCTGTAGTTGCATATAACCTTATTCGCTCATTAAAGGCACAAGGGCATGAAGTACGAATTCTTTGTGCGGACCAAAACTCTAAAGGTAAGCCTGATCACTGGGTAGTCCCGAACCTCAATTTTGGTAAGATGCTTAATGCTTATGTTAATAAGGTTGGTGTTACACTTGCAAAGCCACAAGACAGAATAATTAAAGCAGCGCTTTATGGAGTAGATGCTGTACATATAATGATGCCGTTGACACTCGGTTTGGCAGCTGTTAAAGTAGCACATGAGATGAAGCTCCCAATCACCGCAGGTTTTCATATGCAGGCACAAAACTTTACCGCATATTTCAAACTTAATTGGTCTAAATCTGCAAATGAAATAGCTTATGCATATATGTGGCAAAACTTCTATAAGTATTGCACTTGTATACATTTCCCAACTCAATTTATCCGTGACGAGTTTGAAAATAGCATTGGTATAAAAACTCCAGGTTACGTTATTTCTAACGGCATTCATGATTATGTCAAACGCCGCCCATCAGAAAAACCAGATGAACTCAAGGATAAAATCGTTGTGCTTACTACTGGGCGCTATGCAACAGAGAAGAGCCAAGATACGCTTATAAAGGCTGTTGCATTGTCAAAGTATAAGGATAAAATTCAACTTATACTAGGTGGTGAAGGTGCAAAAGAAGGATTGTATCGTCAGCTTGCAAAGGAGCTTCCAATTCAGCCAATATTCAAGTTCTATTCACGAACGGAAATTATAGATGTTCTTAACTATGCAGATATCTATGTCCATCCTGCTCAAATCGAACTTGAAGGCATATCTTGTCTTGAAGCAATTGCAGTCGGCAAGCTTACGATTGTATCAGACAGTAAGCTTTCAGCAACGAGATATTTTGCGGTGGATGATAGTTGTATATTTAAGAACCGTGATGAACATGATCTTGCTAGAGTGCTTGACTACTGGATTGAAAACCCAGAAAAGAGGGCGGAATACGCAGACAGATATCTTAATAGTGCAGTAGCCTATGACCTTGAAAGTTGCATGAAGCGCATGGAAGGCATGATTTTTGATGCAATAAGTCAGGTTCACGGAGATCTCCCAAGTGCACGTGTTCCTGTCCAACACTGTGTGGTTGTAGATTAAAGTAAGAAAGAGTAATGAATTAAAAAGGCGCTCATGAGAGTGCCTTTTATAAAAAATCACACCGCAAAGCGGTGTGATAAATTTTTTGTTTTTCAGAACTTATTTCAATTCAGAGAAGTATTTGATTGTTCTGACCATTTGGCTTGTATATGAGTTCTCGTTGTCATACCAAGAAACAACTTGAACTTGGCTAAGACCATTACCCATATTGATGACCATTGTTTGTGTTGCATCGAAGATGGAACCGAATCTGCTGCCGATGATATCGGAAGAAACGATTTGATCTGTGTTGTATCCAAATGATTCATTGGATGCTGCTTTCATTGCTGCGTTGATGCCATCAACTGTTGCTTCGCCTTCAACTACTGCTACGAGGATTGTTGTAGAGCCAGTTGGAGTTGGAACACGTTGTGCAGAACCGATGAGCTTGCCGTTGAGTTCTGGGATAACAAGACCGATTGCCTTTGCTGCGCCAGTGCTGTTTGGAACGATGTTGCAAGCTGCTGCTCTGGATCTTCTCAAATCACCCTTTCTTTGTGGGCCATCGAGAGGCATTTGGTCACCTGTATATGCGTGAACTGTTGTCATGATACCAGATCTGATTGGCAAATAATCGTTGAGAGCTTTTGCCATTGGTGCCAAGCAGTTTGTTGTGCAAGATGCTGCTGAAATGATGTTGTCGCTTGCTTTCAATGTGTTGTGGTTAACATTGTAAACAATTGTAGGGAGGTCGTTGCCTGCAGGAGCAGAGATGACGACTTTGCGTGCGCCAGCGTCTACGTGTGCTTGTGCTTTTGCTTTTGATGTATAAACACCAGAGCATTCAAGAACTACGTCTACACCAAGTTTGCCCCAAGGAAGTTCTGCTGCATTCTTCTTTGCATAGATTGTGATTTGTTTGCCATCGACGACGATATAGCCATCTTCTTTGACAGAACCATCTTCATTAAGAACTGCTTCGCAGCTTGAAATCTCATGTGAGAGTGCATAGTTGCCTTGAGTTGAGTCGTACTTCAAAAGATGTGCGAGCATTTTTGGGCTTGTGAGATCGTTGATAGCAACAATTTCATAACCTTCAGCACCGAACATTTGTCTGAATGCGAGACGACCGATACGGCCAAAACCGTTAATAGCGACTTTTACGTTTGCCATAATAATTCCTCCAATAATGGTTATTTCCTAATTTATAGCGGTTGATATTTCAACCTTAAATAGTTTACTATTTTTGGATTAAAAAAGCAAGAATAATTTATATATTTTACTAGTACATAGTCGTAAAAGAGTATATATTTCAAAATTTAACAAATTTTGTAAATAAAAAAGGCGCCCATATGAGCGCCTTTTAATATTTGAATTAAATTACATAATTTGACGATAGATTGCTTCGACTTCTTTCTTGCCCCAAACTTGTGGACATGGGTAGAGAGGATTTGCTTCTTGAAGAGCATGTTCAATCATGCGTGGCAAGCGTTCTTCTTCAATAAGTGGGGATCCATCTTTTGCCATAATCTTGGTTGGTATATTCATGGATGAATTGAGATCTTCAATCCACTTAATAAAGAGATTTGCTTTTTCTTCTTTTGTTTCTCCGCCGAGGTTAATTGCATCTGCAAGTTTAGCAAGCTTTTTATGTGCAGATTTTCCATATGCTTTAAGAACATAAGGGAGGATAACTGCATTTGCAAGACCATGTGGTACACCATATTCGCCACCAAGTGTATGAGCTACTGCATGTACATAACCGACATATGCTCTTGTAAATGCTTTACCTGCAAGATATGCAGCCTTTTGCATTTCATTTCTTGCTTCAAGGTCATCGCCATGATTATATGCTTGTTTGAGATACTTATTGATAAGTTGAACTGCTTCAACAGCTTGTTTTTTAGTAGAAGGAGTATTTTCGCTACCAATATATGCTTCAACAGCATGTGTTAATGCATCCATGCCTGTAGTTGATGTAATGTGTGTTGGCAAACTCTTTGTGAGTTCTGGGTCCATAACTACATAACGTGGGATAAGGAATGGATCATTGATAGGGTATTTCTCATGGGTTTCTGGATTTGAAATAACAGCTGCAAGTGTAGCCTCTGAACCAGTACCAGATGTTGTTGGAATTGCAACAAGTGGTGGAAGATGGTGCCCGGAAAGCATAATCTTAACAAGACCTTTCATCTTTGGAACAGGTTTCTTTGGGCATGCGACTCTCGCGCCTATACCTTTTGCACAATCCATTGCAGAACCACCGCCAAGAGCAACGATAGCATCGCAATCATTTTCTTTGTACATTGCCAAGCCTTCTTCGATATTGCCTATTGTTGGGTTTGGAACTACATCATGATAGCAGCAAGCCTTCATTTCTTGTTCTTCGCATGCTGCAAGGATTGGATCTGCCATACCGAGTTTGAAGAGACCGCCATCTGTAACGATAAGTATGCTCTTAAATCCTTGTTCTTTTAAAAACTTAGGGAGTTCTTTGACGCTTCCAGCACCAGAGAGTATTTGCTTACATTGTCCCCATGGCAAGAAACATTCTGCGACTCTCATAATTTGTTGAAAACAGCGACAATAGCATTTGTAAAATACGTTCATATTTTCCTCCAAATCGGCATACGCCGACAAATTTTATCTAAATATAATTTTATCACTATTAAAAATAAAATACAATAGTAAAAAAATCCGCATTGATTAATGCATCAATGCGGAAATAATTTTTAATAAATAAGTATAACTTATTTAAATACTCTAAGTTTGTTGTGTACAAGTTCTGCGTGGATATCAACGTCATCAAATATCTCGCCATCTGTTTGACATTTGCTGTCATCAAGTACTTCAAGATGAACTTTTTTGCCAGAGAAGACTTCGGTGTATGACTTGTTAACATGCTTTGCGGAAAGGAATCCACCGAGTTCAAGCAAGATTCTGCTCTTTTTGATTTCGTTGACAACAACAATTGAGAGTTCTCCATCATATGGATCAGCTGCAGGGCAGATAGGAATGCCGCCACCGATGATACCACCATTACCAATACCAATCATAAATACATTGCGATCCATTGGTTCGCCATCATCTACTGTTAAACGGAGGTGATGGAATCTTGTGTGTGCAAGAACATGGAAAAGTGACATATAATATCTAACTTTTGCTGGGCCATGCTTTCTTGTTGCATAGTTAAGAAGAACATCAACGTCCATACCAGCACCAAGAACGTTCAAGCAACGTCTATTGTCAAGTTGAATATAGTCACAGTATTCTTCATTTCCACTCAAAATGATATCCATAGCTTTTTGAACATCAAGAGGGTGGCCGCTCTTTTTGATAAAGTCGTTTCCGCTTCCGCATGGAACAATGCCAAGTGTAACGTTATCAAAGTTTTCAATGCCGTTCAAAATTTCATTAAATGATCCATCGCCACCCATCATAATAATTTTTGTGTCTGGGGTAGCAGATAATTCTCTTGTAATTTCTGTTGCGTGCAAAGGACGTTCTGTCTTGTGCACAACATATTCTACATTTTTGTCTTTAAGTATTTGTTCTACTTTTGCAAGGGCTTTAAGACTTTTGCCTTTTCCGCCCTGTGGATTAACAATAATATGATACATATATATCTCCTAAATTTTGTTTCATTTTATATTAATATTTTATAACTAATTGGACTATGTGTCAAATAAATGATGAAAGATATTAAACAAAATGTTTATTAAAATATACAAATGTATAAAAAATAATGGAAAAATGGTTGAATAGAAGTTTTATATCAAACTCAAATGAAACTAGATTTTTTTCAAAACACCGAATGAAATCCTTT
>DBVO01000005.1:3079-4404 GCA_002308215.1 Christensenella sp. UBA1262 | reverse complement strand
GAATGAAATCCTTTCAAAACACCGAAAACATATTGACATAATTATTGATTTTGTGTATAATGCTTGTAAAATCAATAGAGTAGGTTTATTTTATGGCAAACAATTATATAAAGCGTTTAGCAGAAAAAACATTAGAGACCATGTTAAATTCATCTGGTTGCGTAGTTGTATCTGGCCCTAAATTTTGTGGCAAATCAACAATGTGTGAAAGATTTGCAAAATCGATTACACCCCTGAAAACAAATAATGCAATAGAACTCGCATTAGCGGATCCACGTTCTGCATTGCAAGGAGAGTCACCGCATTTGATTGATGAATGGCAAAAAGTACCAGATATTTGGAATGAGGTCAAAAACGATCTAGATGAAGACTATGAATTTGGCAAATATATTTTGACGGGGAGCACAACTCCTGTTGATTCAACCCGCATACAGCATTCTGGCGCAGGAAGAATTACAAGAATGATGCTAAAACCATTTACTCTGTATGAATCTGGTGAGTCATGTGGGATAGTATCATTGTCGAATTTGTTTAAAGAGACATATAAGGATTTTCCTGTAAAGTATGCAAGCGACAATAAGATATCTCTTCAAGATATTGCCTTTTTAATATGTCGTGGTGGCTGGCCTATTGCTATAAAAGCAAAGAAAGAATATGCTATTAATGTTACAAGAAACTATTTTAATGGGTTATTTGTAGTTGAAAATGAAAGTGATGAATTCGCTAAATTTTTAAAAAACAAAGATATAGAATTATTAAAGGTAGTTTTAAATTCGTTCGCGCGAAACATCTCTACTCAAGCCAAAAAGACAACGATGATAAAAGATATTATAGGTTCAGGTATTTATAATACGCTTGATGATGATACATTTACATCATATGAAAAGGTACTAAAAGATTTATTTATAATTTATGATTTGCCAGCATGGAATCTCAATCTTCGTACTTCAGTCGCTGTTCGCACAGCGCCTACGCGCCATTTCTTTGATACATCAATTGCAACAGCTGCGTTAAGAATCACTCCTGCTGATTTGCTAAATGATATGAAATCTTTCGGATATTTCTTTGAAGATTTTGCTGTAAGGGATCTTTCTGTATATGCGGAATTCATAGGTGGAGACTTAAAACACTATCGTGATAGTTCTGGACAAGAAGTAGATGCAATAATAAAACTTGAAAATGGTGATTACAGCGCTGTGGAAATTAAAATAGCAAGCGACAAAAATATAGCAGAGGGTATTTCTTCGCTTAATGCTTTTGAGAAAAAAATGATGGCAAATGGGCTTAAAACTCCAAAGTTTAAAATGATTTTAACAAGTCATGGA
>DBVO01000005.1:272-2926 GCA_002308215.1 Christensenella sp. UBA1262 | reverse complement strand
TCTATCCAGTTGAACTACGGGTATATGTTACGTTTACATTTTATAGTCTTGCGCTTTATTTTGCAAGCAAAATGTTAAGCGAAGTTTGTGCTCGACAGGGTATGAGTTGTATGTTAAAATTATCTTGAAAGAAAAATTTATAATTTGGAGAATAAAATGGACTATTTAAAATTAATGGAAGAACGGCATAGCGTTCGGAAGTATTTATCAAAGCCAATAGAAAAGGATGTGGCTGAAAAACTCGAGTTATATATTTCAGAGTTAAATGAAAAATATGAAATGAGTATTAGACTTGTCCAGGGCGAGGATGTCTTTGACAATCTGATTCTTGGCTATGGGATGATTAAAGGATGCAACAACTACATTTATGTTTCTGGCAAGGATGACGGAAATGTGGATGAAAGAGCAGGATATGTTGGAGAGCATATTGTATTATTTGCTCAAGATCTCGGCTTGAATACTTGTTGGGTTGGTGGATTCTTTAAAAAGAAGAGAGTATCCTATTCGCATCCAGAAGGGCATAAGTTTGTTTTAGTAATCGCTATTGGATATGGAGAGAACCAAGGAGTAAAAGCGAAAACGAAGAGCTTTGATGAGGTTTCTAAATCGAACGAGGTGCCAGAGTGGTACCGCAAAGGTATCGATGCAGTATTACTTTCACCATCTGCCGTAAACCAAAAGAAGTGGAAATTTGAATACCTCGGAGATAACAAAGTTAAAGTGACTACAGCCAAAGGGCCATTTGCTATAACAGATATTGGAATAGCAAAATGCCATTTTGAAATTGGTGCAGGAAGAGATATTATCTGGGAATAAACAACGAAAATATAGGTCAATATTTTGTTGATATCTATATGTGTTTGTTGTATAATATAGCAGTAATAGGCGCTTGTATTGTGTGACCACAAAACAAGATGAGAGATTATATAATTACAAAACAACGTGTTTATTAATGCACTTTGTTTGCATAAAGGTGCTAATATGGCAAAACGTGTCGTAGTTGGAATGTCTGGTGGAGTTGATTCCGCGGTAGCAGCTGCTCTCCTTAAAGAGCAGGGTTTTGACGTGGTTAGTCTCTACATGTCCAACTGGAAGGAAGAAGACGATGCAGGTTGCTGTACTGGCGAACAAGACTGGACAGACGTCCAATATATATGTGGAAAATTAGGCATCCCATACTATTCAACAGACTTTTCAGAACAGTACATGGATAATGTATTTAAGCTGTTCGTAGATGAGTATAAAAAGGGAAGAACCCCAAACCCAGATGTTCTTTGCAACCGCGAAGTTAAGTTTGGCCCATTTGCAGATTTTGCTAGAGAGTTAGGTGCTGATTATATAGCAACAGGCCATTATTGTCGTATACGCCATGATGGAGATACGCATTATTTGTTAAGAGCAAAAGATGATAATAAAGATCAGACTTATTTTTTAAATCAGGTTAGTTCACATCAACTTCGCGATGTTATTTTCCCACTTGGCGATTTGACAAAGCCTGAAGTGCGTGAGTTAGCAAAAAAATATGACATTCCTGTAGCTGAAAAGAAAGATAGCACTGGCATTTGCTTTATAGGTGAGCGCAATTTTAGAAATTTCCTTGCAAACTATATACCAATGAAAGAAGGCAATATTGTAACGCAAGATGGCAAGATTGTTGGTAAGCATCAAGGAGTATATTTTTATACGCTTGGACAACGCCGTGGCCTAGGAATAGGTGGAAGCGCAGATGGCAATGGGGAACGTTGGTTTGTTTTAGGGAAAGATGTTGAGAAAAATCTTCTAATTGTGTCTCAAGGTGAAGATGATATTTTGTTTAAAGATGGGCTCGTTACTGAAGGGTTTAACTTTATTACTCCACCTCCTGCAAAAGACTTTGATTGTGAGGTCAGGATTAAGCATCGTCAACCACTTCAAAAGGCCCATGCAACGATACTAGAAAATGGGGATGTTAAGCTTGTGTTTGATGTCAAACAGAGAGCTATCGCACCAGGTCAATATGCTGTAGTTTATGTTGGTGAGATTTGTCTTGGTGGAGGAGTGATAAATCGAGCTTTTGATCTCGAGTGAAAACCACGTAATTTAATACAATTTTGCGCGCCATTATGACGCGCATTTTTATTTTGCATCGCGCGCGTATGCGTGCGCGTACATATAAAATATATAGTATGTGCGTGTGCGCATTATGGGCGCGCGAGGAAAATGATTTATACATGTTTTTGCTGTTGTTTTTGCTCAACATTTTTTGAGTTTTGTATCAACTTCTCAAATTTGGGAAGAAAAGCAAAAAAAGTATTTCAAAACGCTTTACAAAAGGTGCCCAAAGCGCTATTATATGCAGGCTGTCATCGGGCAGGTAACAAGAAAAAGTAGTAGTGTAAAATTTACACGAAACACCATATTTTGTTGCTAAAAAAAATTGGAAAACAATTTGAAAAATCTTTGAAAAAAGTTTTGCAAAATCGTTGACAAAGTTTTTGTCCTATGATAGTATATGTAGGCTGTCACCAAAAAGGGGGCAGTATGAACCTTGAAAATTGAACAATTTGGAAAAGCGATTTTTAATGTGAATTAAATCATTTTTAAAAACAAACGTCTAAGAAACCTTTGAACAAAAAGTTGAAGACAGTCAAGATTGAACTCAAGAGTTTGATCCT
>DBVO01000005.1:0-142 GCA_002308215.1 Christensenella sp. UBA1262 | reverse complement strand
ATAAGACCACGGCACCGCATGGTGCTGCGGTAAAAGATTTTTCGGATAGAGATGGGCTCATATCCCATTAGCTAGTTGGTGAGATAACAGCCCACCAAGGCGACGATGGGTAGCCGACCTGAGAGGGTGATCGGCCACATTG
>DBVO01000034.1:3920-5850 GCA_002308215.1 Christensenella sp. UBA1262 | reverse complement strand
GCTCTATCATATATAACTTTACTTGGACGTTGGCTAGCGCCCTTTTCACAATAGTAAATACCTACTCTATCGCCACCACGAACAACAAGAGATGTATCAACACCATACTTGCGCAGTGAGTTAATTGCTGCTTGTCCAATTTCATGTTCTGGAAGTTTTGAAACAAATGCAACATCATCACCAAAATTAGCAAGTGAAACTGCTACATTAGCTTCTGCTCCACCAAACGTTGCTTCAAGATGATCAGCTTGAACAAAACGCAAATAATTATCAGGTTGAAGTCTGAGCATGAGCTCACCAAATGTTACAACTCGCATATTCTTTTAATCTCCTTACAATTTGCAACTATATCACCTTTCATCATGAAAGAACCACCAATTGCATAAATCTTATCAAATTCTAAAAACTCTTTGATATTTGAAAGATCTACACCACCAGTTGGAATAAATCTTACTTGTGGGAAAGCAGCCGACATAGCCTTTAAGGCTTTGAGACCGCCAAAAACGCCCGCTGGGAAGAACTTTAGTATTGTGTATCCAAAACTAATCGCATGCATGATTTCTGTAGGCGTGACGACCCCAGGATAATAAGTAATATTGTTTTCTTTACAGAAAACAGCTACTTCATCACTAAAACCTGGCGAAACCAAAAATTTTGCACCAGCTTGCACTGCTTGTTTAGCTTGATCCCCATTAATAACAGTACCTGCCCCAATGTTCATGTCAGGAAAAGCCTTTACACCAATTTCAATAGCTTCTTTAGCACATGCTGTACGGAAAGTAATTTCAGCACAATTTATGCCGCCTTCCCTTAGTGCAGATAATGTTTTGAGCGTGTCATTAACATCATTAATAACGACGACTGGAATAATCTCTTTCATATTACACTCCACTGTATGCTGAGAATCCACCATCTACAGGAATAACAGTACCTGTAACAAATCCACTAGCATTATCATCTGCAAGCCATAAGAGACAACCAATAAGATCTGATATCTCACCAAATTTTCTCATTGGAGTTGCATTGAGTATTTTGCCAGTTCTTGCTGTTGGTGAACCATCATTATTAAACAACAAACTTCTATTTTGATTTGTAACGAAGAATCCTGGTGCAATTGCATTGCAACGAATACCACATGGAGCAAAATGAACGGCTAACCATTGAGTAAAGTTAGAAATGCCTGCTTTTGCTGCACTGTATGCTGGTATTTTAGTAAGTGGTGAGAATGCATTCATTGATGAAATATTTATAATATTTCCACCCGTTTTAACCATATCTTTAGCAAATACTTGAGTTACTAAAAATGCAGATGTTATATTAAGGTCAAATACAAATTTCAGACCACTTTCTTCAAGCGCAAAGAAATCCTTAACACCTTCAAGATTTGGAGTCATGTATTCATTATCTGTAGTTGCACGAGGATTATTACCACCGGCACCATTAATAAGGAAATTAACTTGACCAAATTTAGCATTAATCTCATCTTTTGCACGTTCAATGTCGGCCTTGTCTAAACAATTGCATTTTACTGCAAAAGCATTATCACCAATTTCATCAGCATACTTTTTGGCAGCATCATAATTAATATCCAAAAGAGCTACTTTAGCTCCACAATCTGCAAGTGCTTTTGCAAATTCAGAACAAATAACGCCACCAGCGCCAGTAATAGCAACTACTTTGCCACTCAAATCAACTTTAAATGGAACTTTCATTTTATCTCCTTCTCTACAGCTTCGAATAGTCCTTGTAAATAGCAAGCGCCCATTGCTCTATCGTAAAGACCGTATCCAGGCTTTGCATCTTCTCCCCAAACATTTCTACCATGATCTGGGCGAACATAGCCATCAAATCCATTCTTTACAAGCTCTTTCACGATTGAATATACATCGACATTCCCGCAAGCTGTTTGATGTCCGTTTTCATAAAAATC